>NZ_CAUVXL010000211.1:0-27437 GCF_963555915.1 Protofrankia sp. Cas4 | reverse complement strand
CCTCCTGCTGTTCCCGCAGGTACTCCCACAGGTTGAGATAGGCGATGAAGTCCGACTGTTTGTCGGTGAAGCGGGCGTGTTTCTCCGCCGCCGCCTGCTGGGCGTCGACGGGACGTTCACGCGGATCCTGGATGGACAGCGCGGCGGCGATGACCATGACTTCCCGCACACAACCGTTGTCCTCGGCCGCCAGCACCATGCGGGCCAGTCGTGGGTCCAGGGGCAGCTGGGCGAGTTTGCGTCCCAACGGGGTCAGCCGGCGGCGCCCGGCGGCGGTCGCGGCCCCACCTGCTTTGTTGGATTTTCCCGTGCCTTCCATCTCGACGGCGCCGAGCTCGACGAGCAGCAGCACTCCGTCGGCCACACTGCGTGCGTCCGGAGCGTCGATAAAGGGAAAAGCCGCGATGTCGCCCAGGCCCAGTGCGGTCATCGCCAGGATGACAGAGGCGAGGTTCGTGCGCAGGATTTCCGGATCGGTGAACGCCGGGCGGGCGGTGAAGTCCTCCGCCGAATACAGCCGGATGCAGATACCGTCGGCCACCCGGCCGCAACGCCCCTTACGCTGGTTCGCCGACGCCTGTGAGACGGCTTCGATCGGCAGGCGCTGCACCTTTGTCCGGTTGCTGTACCGGGAAATACGCGCCGTTCCCGGATCGATCACGTACCTGATGCCCGGGACCGTCAGCGAGGTCTCCGCGACGTTGGTGGCGAGCACTATCCGGCGCCCGGTGTGCGGCTGGAACACCCGGTGCTGTTCCGCGGCGGACAGCCGCGCGTACAACGGCACGATCTCGGTATCGCGCGGCGCCCGCTTTGTCAGGGCGTCGGCGGTGTCCCGGATCTCGCGTTCACCGCTGAGGAAGACCAGGATGTCGCCGGGGCCCGCCGCGCACAGTTCGTCCACCGCGGCTGTTATCGCCTCTGTCTGGTCGCGTTCGACCGCCTTGACGGTGGTGGCCCGGCCGCTCCTGCCACCGGTCGGCGCCACGATCGCGGTCGGCGGCGCGGCCGGGTCGGTCTCCACCACCAGCGGTCGGTAGCGGACCTCCACCGGAAAGGTCCGGCCGGTGACCTCGATCACGGGCGCGTCGCCGAAGTGGCGGGAGAAGCGCTGCGGGTCGATGGTCGCCGAGGTGATGATCACTTTGAGGTCGGGTCGGCGTGGCAGGAGCTGCTTCAGGTAGCCGAGGATGAAGTCGATGTTGAGGCTGCGTTCGTGGGCTTCATCGATGATCAGTGTGTCGTACTGGTACAGCGACCGATCTGTCTGGATCTCGGCCAGCAGGATGCCGTCGGTCATCAGTTTGATCAGACTGTCCCCGCCGACCTGGTCGGTGAACCGCACCTTGTAGCCGACGATCCCGCCCGGCTGCCCGTCGGGTTCGCCCAGCTCCGTCGCGATCCGCTCCGCCACCGCGCGCGCAGCCAGCCGGCGCGGCTGGGTGTGACCGATCAGGCCGCGTACGCCTCGTCCCAGCTCAAGGCATATTTTCGGCAGCTGTGTGGTCTTTCCGGAGCCGGTCTCACCGGCGAGGATCACAACCTGATGGTCGCGGATCGCGGCGAGGATGTCGTCCTTTTTCCGGCTGACCGGTAGGGCCGGGGGATAGGTGATCGTCGGTACCCGGGCGCGTCGGCGTTGCACGCGCAGTGCCGCCGCCTCGATGTCGGCGGCGATCTCGGCGACCACGGCCTGGTGGGCTTCGGGGCCGCGGATCCGGCGCGCGCCGTCGACACGGCGTTGCAGGCGGTGCTGGTCGCGCACCATGAGGTCGGGTAGTCGGTCGGCCAGGGCTGCGAGCGGAGGCATCAGGAAGCAGCGTCCAACGAAGTACGGAGAGCGGGCAAGGGGGCACGGGCACCGAACCGGTTGGTCAAGCGTCCGCCGGCGCACGGGCGGTCCCGGCGCCGTCACCCACTAAATCAGGACCAGGGCCAGTCGTGCCCGTGCGCGATGTCACTCGTGTCAGCGTCACCTGGTGGCCACGGATTCTGGCTGGCAATCATGGGTGGGCTTCTGGTTACGGGTGCCGCCGGCGGGAACAGATAAAGCCGGGTGGCGTGGGTAGGAACTCTGATGATGGATACACTTGAGGCAACGGTCCCGTATATGTGGGACGATCCGTTCGCGCTGCCACCGCTCGCGACGGTAGTGCTCGACAGGTGGGGCACGGTCACTAGTTGGAGCCCGGCGGCGCAGCGGTTGCTCGGCTACACACCGGAGCAGGTGTTAGGCCGACCTGCCATGTTCTTCCTCCACCAGCCGGTGGATGTCGTGGCGGTCTATGCGGCGGTCGATCGGTGCCAAGCCGATGGTGACTGGGGCGGTCTGCTGCCCGCCCGGCACGCCGACGGCCACCGGGTGGACGTCGGTCTGCGGGTCTGTTCCCTGATCGATTCACCCGACGGTCGCAGCTGGCTGCTGCTCGCCTCCGACGTGGCACAGACGCGCTGGTGGGGGGCGGACCTGTCGGTGCTGGACGGCCTGCTGTCCCGTGCGCCGATCGCCATGGCCGTACTGGACACCGATCTACGCGAGGTGTGGCTGAACGACGCGCTGGAGCAACGGGGCGGGATCTCCCGGGCCAGGCGGCTGGGGCGGCGGCCGATCGAGCTGATGGCGAGTCCGTCCCTTGAGCGCATCGAGGCGCAGATGCGCCAGGTGCTGAAGACCGGCGTACCCCTGTTGGACGTGGGGTATCAGGGCCGGACGAGCGGGGATTCCGATCGGGAAGTGGCCACCTCCACGTCGATCTTCCGGTTGGCCGACTCGGCCGGGCGCGTCCTCGGTCTGTGCTACGTGTCCGTGGATGTCACCGACCGCTGGCGCGCGCAGCAGCGGTTGGCCCTGCTCACCGAGGCCAGCACCCGGATCGGCACCAGCCTTGATGTCGGGCTGACCGCACAGGACCTGGCCGACGTGGCCGTGCCGCGCCTGGCCGACTTCGTGGCCGTGGACCTCCTGGATTCGGTGCTGCGCAGTGAGGACCCGACCGTGCGTTCGACGGTCGGGCGGACCCCGATGCGTCGCGCCGGGCAGCAGTCGCTGCGTGCGGGTTGCCCGGAGTCAGTCGCGAAGATCGGGGACCTGGTCGTCCTGGCAGCGCCCGCAGCCCGCTACCTGGTCGCGGGCGAGGCCGTCCTGGAACCGGTGCTGGATGCCGACCGGAGCGTGTGGGTCGTCGACGATCCAGTGCGGGCCGCCAAGATCCACGAGTTCGGTCTCCACTCGCTGATGCTGGTCCCGATCCGGGCGCGCGGTGTCGTCACGGGTGTGGCCTCGTTCGTCCGATGGGCGCGTCCTGATCCGTTCGAGGCGGACGATCTGCTCCTTGCCCAGGAGTTCGTGGCCCGGGCGGCGCTGTGCATCGACAACGCCCGCCGCTACACCCGGGAGCACACCGCCGCGCTGGCCCTGCAGCGCAGCCTGTTGCCACACCGGCTACCCGGGCAGACCGCCGTGGAGGTGGCCTGGCACTACCTGCCCGCGGACGAGAGTGCGGGCGTCGGCGGGGACTGGTTCGACGTGATCCCGCTGTCGGGCGCCCGGGTGGCGCTGGTCGTCGGGGACGTGGTCGGCCATGGGCTGCACGCGGCGGCGACCATGGGACGGCTGCGCACCGCCGTGCACACCCTCGCCGGGCTGGACCTGCCCCCCGACGAGTTGCTCGCCCGCCTTGACGACCTTGTCATCCGGCTCACCGACGAGGAGGACACGGCCGCGGCGACCGCCGGCCCCGCCGTGCTGGGGGCCACCTGTCTGTACGCGGTGTACGACCCGGTCAGCCGGATCTGCTCGTTGGCCAGGGCAGGTCATCCCCCGCCCGCGATCGTCCACCCCGACGGCACCGTGGCCTTCCCCGACCTACCGGCCGGTCCGCCGCTGGGCCTCGGTGGCCTGCCGTTCGAGGCGGGTGAGATCGAGCTGCCCGAAGGCAGCCTGATAGCCCTTTACACCAACGGCCTGGTCGAGGCGCGTGACCACGACGTCGACGCCGGGCTGAGCCGGTTGCGCACGGCACTGGGGCGCGCGGACGAGTCCTTGGAGGCCATCCGGGAAGGTGTGATCGAAGCCCTGCTGCCGGACCGGCCAGACGACGACGTGGCCCTTCTCCTGGCGCGCACCCGTACGCTCACCGCGGACCAGGTCGCATCCTGGGACCTGCCCGCGGACTTTGCCGTCGTGGCCCTCGCCCGCGCCCACACCGCGCGACAGCTGGCCCTCTGGGGCTTCGACGAAGCGGCGTTCATCACCGAACTGCTCGTCAGTGAGCTGGTCACCAACGCGATCCGGTACGCGGCCGCGCCGATCCGCCTGCGTCTCATCCGGGACCGCACCCTCATCTGCGAGGTTTCCGACGGCAGCAGCACATCCCCACGCCTGCGACATGCCCGTGCCAGCGATGAAGGCGGCCGGGGGCTGTTCCTGGTCGCGCAGTTCACCCAGCGCTGGGGCGCCAGGTACACCGCCGGGGGTAAGACCATCTGGGCCGAGCAGTCCCTGTTTCCCAGCGAAGCAGAACTCGTCCTGAACCACCCCTTGGAAGACACCATGGCCGGTGCCCTGGGCGGCGTGTGGGACGCCTTCTAGCGACGACAGCTGAGACGGGGGACGACAGCTGGGACGGGAACCGCGGCCACCTGCTGCGCGTGGCCGCGGTTCCCGTCCCAGATCTCAGATCTCAGCGAAGCTCAACTTTCACGGTGAACGACCCGGCGGGCGGTTCGTCGGCCTGTCCGTCGTCCGGTGCGTCGAGCGATCCGGCGAGAGCGTCCGAGCATCGTCATCCCTCCTTCTTCTGGCGTCCTGTGCGTTGTGCGTTATGCATTGTGCGTTGTGTTGTGTTGTGGGGGACGGTCAGATCGCGGCCCGTTCCGCCGTGGCCAGCTCTTCGGCCTCGCGGGCTCCCACCAGGCCCAGCGATACGAGGTCGAGCGGGCTGATGAACTCCGAAGCGAGCCGGAACCCGCCCGCGCGCGCGATCGAGTCCCGCAGCGGGATGGCCCACCGGTGCTCAAGCAGGATCAGCGCGGCCGCGGTGTCCTCGGGGATCTCAGCGAGCACATCCCAGGCTTCCTCCTCGTTGATCATCCCGCCCCGCTCGGCCGCAGCCTGCGCACCGCGTTCGGCACCTGCCTGCATGCCGGCCTCACCGCCTGCGCCCAGACCGATGAGCGCACCCACCATGGCGCCGAGCTCGACCTGCTCCTTGTCGGTCAGCTGGCTGCCGCGCACGGCCGCGACATTGCCCGCGGTGTCCTTCTGGACGACGAGGGCGTCGATCACCCGCACGAGGTCGTTGTCCCGGAGCCGTTGCAGCTCGTCCTGGACTTCACCGCGGAAATCAGGCTGTTTGAAACCGAGTACCAGCAGCTGGACAGGTCCGATCGTCATGTGTGTTCCTTCCTCGCCCACGGTTGTCAGCGTTCGTGTGCACGGTGGGCTCCCTACCCCGTCGCGGCGCTCCTACCCGGTCGCGGCCCTCACCCCGGCCGGGTGAGTCGCCGTCCGGCCACGCGGTATCTCCTCAGGCTTGCGGGTCGTACCACCGCTGGCCCGCTGGGAGCAGACCGTCTGCTTCGGCGGGGCCCCAGCTTCCGCGCGGGTACCGGTGTACCGGCACGGCGTCGCCGAGTACGGGGTCGATGATCCGCCAGGCGGCCTCGACGACGTCCTCGCGGGCGAACAGGATCCGCATGCCGCTGAGTGCGGCTCCGATGAGCCGGTCATACGGTCGCATGTCCGCTCCGGGCTGTTCGTTGAAGGCCAGTTCGTTCATTTGCGGACGCGGTCCGAACCCCGGTTTCTTGCCGGCCAGCGTCATCGTGATCCGCGTTTCCGGCCAGATACGGAAACGCAGTGTGTTCATGCTGCCGAACGGCTCGGCGCCGAATACGTTCTGGGGTGCCGGCCGGAATCGGATGGTGATCTCGGTGGCGGTGACGGGCATGCATTTGCCCACCCGGATGAGGATCGGCACGTCCGCCCACCGCCAGCTGTCAGCCCGCAGTCGTACCGCGGCGAACGTCTCGACCGTCGAGGTCGAGGAGACGCCTACCACATGGCGGTAGCCGTCGTACTGACCGCGGACCACCTGGTCCACTGAGAGCGGTACGAGTGACTTGACCGCGTTCGCCGTGACGTCGACGAGATAGTCGAACGCGGTGCCCGGGGGAGGCTCGGTCAGCACGACGGCGAGTATCTGGAGCATGTGGTTCTGCAGCACGTCGCGGATGGCACCGGTGCGGTCGTAGAAGTGCCCGCGGTCGGCCACGTCAAAGGCCTCCGCCATCGTGATCTGGATGCTTTCGACATAGGTCCGGTTGAGCACCGGCTCAAGGACGGTGTTGGCGAAACGCGTCGCCAGGACCTGCGCCACCGGATCGAGACCGAGCCAGTGGTCGACGCGGTAGATGGCGTCCTCCGGGAAGGTCTCGTGCATGGTGGCGTTGAGTTCCCGCGCGCTGCGCAGGTCGCTACCGAACGGTTTCTCCACCATCACCCGGGCACCGGCGGCCAGCCCGGCACGTCGGATTCCCTGGGCGATCGTCGCGAACAACGACGGCGGAACCTCGAGGTAGAACAGCACGCCCGCGTCCCTGGGGAGCATGGCGGCCAGTTGCTGGAAGGTCGCGTCGTCGGTGATATCACCGTCGATGTACAGCAGGAGGTCCAGCATTCTTTTCCCCGGGTCCCCGTCCGGGTCGATGTTGTTGTGCCGCAGCGACGCGACCGCGTAGGCGCGGAACTGCTCAAGGTTCCACCCGCTCTTCGCGACGCCGATGACGGGTACCTCCAGCACACCGCGTTCAACCAGACCGACCAGCGCCGGGAACGTTTCCAGCTTCGCCAGGTCCCCGGTCGCGCCGAATATCACCAGGGCGTTCATTCGGGCGCTTTTCGGGTGTGTCATGTCGCCTCCTGCTGGGAATCGGAATTACCGGTGGCCGCCGGCGGGCCGGTGGCGCTCGCCTGCGTCCGCCGGGCGGGGGTGACGACATCCGCGCGGGAGATCCGATGCCGGAAGACGTGGTAGGTCCAACCCTGGTAGAGCAGCACCACGGGAAACAGGACCGCCGCGACGACCGTCATCACCCGCAGCGAATAGGACGACGACGAGGTGTCGGTGACCGTGAGGTCGGTTGCCGAACCCAGCGTGGAGACCATGACCCGCGGGTAGAGGTTGACGAAGATCGATGACACCACCGCCGCCATCGTCAGCGACGTGGCCGCGAATGCCGCGCCGTCCCTGCCCTGACGGATCAGCCAGCCGGCTGCGGCAACCGCGGTGACCGCGACGGCCGCCGGGATCGCATCCGCGCCGCCGTGCCCGGTCGACACCTGCGTCCAGACGGCGAAGGCGACGACCGCGCCGGCGACCACCGGGCTGATCCGGCCGGCGAGGCCGACAGCGCGCTCACGGACGTCACCGACGGTTTTCAGCGCGAGGAAGGCGGCCCCGTGTAGCAGGCAGAGCGCCACAACCGTGATACCGGTGAACAGCGCGTACGGGCTCAACAGGTCGGTGAGATTACCGGCGTACTCCTGGTCGGCGCCGATCGGTACTCCATGCAGGAGATCACCCAGAGTCACGCCGACGAGAAAGGGTGCGATCAGACTGCCGCCGGTCAGCGCAACATCCCAGCTGCGGCGCCAGCGGGCCGTGTCATGTTTGCCGCGGAACTCCAACGACAGCCCGCGGCCGATGAGCGCGACCAGCAACAGCACGAATGCGGGGTAGAAACCGGAGAACATCGTCGCGTACCAGGAGGGAAAGGCGGCGAACATGCCGGCTGCCGCGACGATCAGCCAGACCTCGTTGGCATCCCAGACCGGCCCGATGGTGGCGAGCGCGACCCGTCGACCGGTGTCATCCCGGCCGGCGAGCATGCCGACGCCGAAGTCGAAGCCCTCCAGCACGAGAAAACCGGTCCACAGGACCGCGATAACGATGAACCAGAAGGCGGTCAACGTCATGATGGCCTCAGTATCCGACGCGGGCCGTGGCCGGACCGCCGCCGGTCGCGGGTGCGGGCGCGGGTGGGAGTTCCAGTTCTCGGCGTGCGTACCGAAGCATCAGGATCGCGTCGACGACCCCGAGAACGGCGTACAGAAGGACGAATACGCTGAGGCTGGCGACGATCGTCGCTGTACCCACCGACGGCGACCGGGCATCGCTTGTCAGCGCCAGACCCTGGACGATCCACGGCTGGCGTCCGTTCTCGGTCAGCAGCCAGCCGGCGGTGTTCATGAGGAATGGCAGCACCGCTGACCACACGGCCAGCCGGAGAAACCATCGGGAGTGTTCCAGTCGCTGTTTGCGCAGCAGCCACGCACCCCATACCGACAGCAGGAGGACAGCGCCACCGAGATAGGCCATCACCCGCATCGACCAGTACTGGACGAAGACGTTGGGTATGTAGTAGCCGGGACCGTAGCGCTGTTCATACTGCGTCTGCAGCTCGTTGAGGCCGATGACTTTTCCGTTCCAGCTGCTGGTCGCCAGGACCGACAGCAGATGCGGGACCTGGATGATTTTCGACGGGTTCTGGTCGTTGTTTCCGCCGCCGGTCTGGAACAGCGAGAACGAGCACGGCTGGCAGGTGTACCATTGCGCCTCGGCCGCGGCTATCTTCATCGGCTGAAAGTCCGCCTCGACGATACCGAGGTGGCTGCCGACCATGATGGCGAGCAGGGAACCGGGGACGAGAACGACGATTGCGAGCCGGGCCGACCGGTGGAACACCGCCGGGCTCGACCCGTTGCGCAGGTGCCAGGCGGACACGGCGAGCATCACCACGGCCGCGGTCACCAGCGATGCCAGCACAACGTGGAGAAAACCCCACACGAACACGGTGTTGGTCAGGACCGCCCAGATGTCGGTGAGCTGCGCGCGGCCGGTGGCCCTGTTGACCGTGTACCCGACCGGGCGCTGCATCCACGAGTTCGCCGCCATGATGAACGCGGCCGAGGCGACGCCGCCGACGGCCACTGCCCAGATGGTGGCCAGATGGACCCGGGCGGGCAGCCGGTCCCAG
Organism: Protofrankia sp. Cas4; assembly: GCF_963555915.1. NCBI lineage: Bacteria > Bacillati > Actinomycetota > Actinomycetes > Frankiales > Frankiaceae > Protofrankia > Protofrankia sp. Cas4. The sequence goes on along the minus strand of NZ_CAUVXL010000211.1, from coordinate 18,398 downwards.
CCGAACAGCCACAGGCCGAGAAAGGTCGACTCCAGGAAGAAGGCCGCGAGCCCCTCCATCGCCAGTGGCGCGCCGAAGACGTCGCCGACAAATCTCGAGTAGATCGACCAGTTCATGCCGAACTGGAACTCCTGGACGAGCCCGGTGACCACTCCGATTGCGATGTTGATGACGAGAAGCGTCCCGAAGAAGTGCGTCAGTCGTAGATATTCCGGGCGACGGCTCCGGTACCAGGACGTCTGCAACAACGCGGTGAGAAAACCCAGTCCTATCGTCAGCGGCACAAAGAGGAAGTGATAGATCGATGTGGTGGCGAACTGCAACCGTGCCAGGTCAGTCGTTGACACATCCACATCCCGATCCAGATCCAGGCGCGCGGGGCTGACGTCCCGGCACAGGCAACTGGATACTGTATGGCGTCGCCTCGCCTACCCTGGGTGATGGCGGGCGCGAGTGCGGCTCAGGTGCGGCTCAGGATCTGGCGAGCCGCTGGGCCAGCGATTGTTCCGCGGGGCGCAGCGCGGCCACAGCTTCCGCGCGGACCGACCAGCGGCTGGAACCGGTCGGACCATCCAGCCGGCCTCTGCCCAGGGCCTGGGTAATGCGTTGCCGGACAGCCTGTTCCTCGGCCGCATCACAGGCGAAGAGCGTGCGTATCGTGACTGACTGGCCGGAATGTTCCGGGATGGCGGTGTGATGTGGCCATCGGCAGCTGCCCAGGTGCTCCCAGTGGCCACACAGCTCAACGGTCACAGCCGCGCCCGGCGCCTGCTCATCGGCATCTGCCACCAGCTCCAGGGCAGCCTCATGAACGAATGTCTGGCGCACACCGGCAGGATACGGCCTGGGTCCATCGGCGTTGACAATTGTGGCTACACAACTACTAGATGTTCACCCGGTCGCTGCCGGTTGTCTGCGGTCGATCGGAACAATATGTTGATGGCAGAGCCGCCAGTAGTCATCTTTGGTCCCGGTAGGCACAGCGACAGTTGGTGGGCGCTCCTGCCCTCCACTGAAGTGCTCCGTTCCCCGCATTTTAACGATCTGCTTGCCCTTGTGGAGCGTGCGATGGCGAAAGAGGAGCCAGGCCGCCCGTTCACCCTGACACTCGACCATCGCGGCATACGCGAACCAGGCGCGAGACCTCAGGCATCGCACCACGGTGGTGCAGCTCAGCACGTCAGCTCTGTGTGTGTGCGAACTGCCACTGACCAGGACTGACCAGGACTGACGTGGACGGGGCTGCCAAAATCCCGTCCACGTCAGCTGGTCAGCTGGTCAGCTGAGGCTACCGACGGCAGTGCGCGCTTCGATGATGGGCAGCGGTCCGGTGTACACGTCGGCGTAGTGGGACTCTTTCCGGACTTCGTAGACCCAGCTCTTGCTCACCGTGATGCCGCGGGCTGCGAGGAACGCCAGAGCCTGGCTGGCGGAGCCGTTGGTCTGTTCCAGGGCGTGCACGATCGCCTCCCGCTTGTCGGCGATATCCAGCGTTGGGGACGGCGGAACCCCGTCGAATCCGCCGACATCCCCGCTGTCCAGGTCGCCACCGACCAGGGACGTCATCGCGGCATGGGACGCGAAGATCGGCACGAGATCGCCGACGGGGCGCTGGGCGTCGCCGTGGACAGCGTGCTGGGCCTCGCGGTGGGCGTCGTGGTGGGCCTCACGGTGGGCCTCGCGGTAGGTCTCGCGGTAGGTCTCGCGGTGGGCCTCACGCAGGCGCGGAACGCCCAGCGTGTTGCCGGCTGCATCGGCCCCACGGTCGGCCCCAATGCGGGCCCCACGGTCGGCCGCGATGTCTGCGGTGAAGTCGTCACGCAGGTGGCCGGCCGAGGGCGCGCGGCTCGCGGCAAGGCGCCTGCCGACGACCCGGATCTGGCGCATGAGTAGTTCATAGGAGCCGAGCAGCGCCAACGCCGGCCAGCCCGCGATGACACGGGCGGTCAGATTGGGTTCGGCGTGCAGCACGTTGGCGGCGAGGGACGCGAAGGCCCCCATGGTCAACAGGAGGTAGGACAGCCAGGACCGGCTCCGGCCGGCACGGCGGTCCGCCAGCATCGTCATGGATGCGGCCAGCATGAGGCCGTCCACACTGAACGGAATGACCGCCGCGGCGGTGGAGTCCTCGCCGTGGTCCAGTGCGACACCGCGCATGTGCCGGTAGGAGACGAACGCCGCCACCGCGGCGACGGTGACCACCGCCACGACCGTGGCCGCGCTGATCGCGCGATCCATCCAGCCTGACCCTGTGTCGGTCTCCGCTCCCGGTCGGCCGTCCTCCGCTGGCAGGAACACAGGATCCCCTCCCACTGTTGAGGCTTTGCTCGTTGACACAACGTCCCGCGTGACTACGTCGATAGCCTGCCACCTCCTCGCATCCACACCACACCAGGGCGCCCTTCGGGGTCACACCTATACGCTCTGCTCATGTCCTGTCATGCCGGGTCCATCGGTCGCGGCGTCGCCGACGGGCCGGACCTGCTGCGGGCCTTGTTCGCCTACGTGGACGGGGTCATCGGCGACGAACCGGTGCTCACTGTCGACCCAGCTGTTGCGATCCGTGCGGACCGGGACGAGCGCGACGCCCGCGATGCCCGCGACGCCCGCGACGCCCGCCGTGCCGAGGGAGCCACCGGAGGTGTTGGGTGGTGACCGACGACAATGTGGCGAGGTGCGTGCCCCAGCCCCGCGACGCCGCGTCCCCTCTTGCCGGTCGCTCTTACTGCCGAGGATCTGGGAACTCCGTGACAGCCTGACCGCCTATGACGCGGCGTACCTCGAGGCCGCGGAACACTGCGACGCGCCGTTGGTCACCCGGGACAAGGAGCTGCTCGCCCATGCCGGGCGGGCGCGGTGCCCGATCCACGCGATCGGCCCTGTTGCGTAGCCGAAGAGCAGCTCGTACTTCGCCCGCAGCGCAGTCTTCATCTTGGCCATCGTCAGTCTCCCACCGGGTAGCCGTATTCACGCAGTCGGTTACGGGCGATGTCGCGTTCCCGATTGGCGTTGGCCGTCGCGGGCCGGCTGCGTCGCTACGACCGTTTGAACCCGCCAGGGTTATCAGGCCGATTTAAGGAATGTGTGTATCTTCGGTCCGTATGCTGACCAGGCCCGGTGGGGACACCGCCCACATCGCCAGGCGGGTGCTGGATCGGGGGTGGGGCGATGCCGGATAAGACCGAGACCGGGACGCTGCTCATCTCGATGCCGGAGATCGCCGAGCTGGCCGGGGTCCAGCGTCCGGTGGTGACGAACTGGCGCCGCCGCCACAGGGACTTCCCGCCGTCCGCCGGCGGCCATGCCAGCGCACCTTGGCGACGACTGGGAACCGAGCATATGCTTGATCGATGAGTGAGATGCCGCTTCCGGAGGCGAGCGATCACCTGTCCGAGGTGGCCCGCCTTGCCGTGGAGACCGACTCGGTGGTCTACCTGACTGACCGTAGACGTCGTCTTGTCGCGATTGTGCCGGCGGCGGCCGTCGAGCGTCTGGAGCGCGACGATGCCCAGCGGATGCGGTTCTGGTTGGCAGATGCCGGGCTGCTGGACTCGGGGGAGAGGCTTGCACAGGAGGCTCCCGCCGAGGAAGACGTAGCGGCTGCTTATGCCCGAGCGGGGCTTGGACGTCCACTGTCGGACTACGTGTCAGCCGGTCGGTGACGGCGTTTACGGACTCGTCCGCACTGGTCAAGCTAGATGCCGCCGAGGCCGGAAGCGACGAGGTGCAGGCACTGGCTCGAGCCGGCCTCCTGGTTGTTTCTGCGTTGGCTCGCGTCGAGGTCCCAGCGGTCGAGTTCGCCCCGGGAGACGGTCCGGCGCTGCGTCTGTTTCCGGATGATCGTAAGAGTCCGGTCGCCATCGACCTACGGCGCGCCTTCGGTGCGCCGGCGATTCGCGGCATCCGAATGATGAAGACATTCGCCCGACAAGGTGTGGTCAGGGCCCGCGGTAAACTTCGCTGCGATGTGCCATCCGGATCACCGTAACCACGAGCCGGGCATCCTCGACGTGATAGATCACCCGGTAGTCGCCGACCCTGAGCCGGAGCACACCCGAAGGCTCGCCGACGAGTGCCCGCACCCCAGGGGACGGGGATCATCCGCCAGCCGTGTCACCGCCATCAACACCCGGCGAGCCGTAACACCGTCCAGCTTGCGCAGCTCACGCAGGGCCCGTGTCGTCCACTCGATCTCGTACGCCACCGTCAGGTCAGGCCGAACTCGGCCATCACATCCCGGTGCGGCACGCGGGCCTCGCCGGACGCGAGCGCAGCCCGTGCAGCGGTCAGATCGGCCTCGTCCTCAGCCGCTTCCAGCTCCCGCAGATCCTCGATCGAGATCACCGCGGCCACCGCACGGCCATGGCGGGTGAGCAAGATCCGCTCATGCGCATGTTCAGCCTTGGACACGATCTCACCGAGATGATCCCGCGCTTCACTGATCGGCATCTCGCTCACACCCCACATTGTACAAACTGGGGGATCAAGAGGCACTCGTACCCGTCAGCGACCCGGGACGTCACGGGCCGGGAGCCTGCAGCGGCTCCGCAGAACCGTGCCAGCGTAAGGGACCGGTAGTCCCGAAACTGTCGGACACGTCCGGTACAACAACTGTGCCGCCGGCGTCCGGCAGGTGGCGGGTTGATGGACGAGCCGATCGTGGGGGATGTCGTGGGCACGCGTCAGGACGACGTCAGGGCACGGTCGCTGCGTCTGCTGGACTACCTCGCGGCTCTCTCCCAGGAGCTGTCGGCGAAGCCGAAGCGGCGCCTGGCCGACTACGAGCCGCCGCTGATCCGGCCGGCCGACGTCCCGGCGCACCCTGGGGTGGTTCTGGGCCCGGGTCCTGACCGGGATGCGTGGCTTGCGGTGGGGAAGGTGGAGGAGCCGGTCGCGCCGGTGCTGCCGCAGTCGCTGGCAGGTCATGTGTCCTCCGCCACGATCACGTTGGCCGGGCCGCCGCTGCTGCCGGTCGACTTCGACGAGTCCGCGGAGCGCGAGGGCGAGGATCCGGGCCCGGTGCGGGCCGAGCCGGTGCGGGCGGAGCTGGTGCGGGCGGAGCTGGTGCGGGCCGAGCCGGTGCGGGCCGAGCTGGCACGGTGGGTCGCCGGGTACTGGCAGCCCTGGGCGGAGCGGGCCCGGCCGGCACGCCACGCCAGGGCGCTGTACCAGCGCCTCTACGACCTGCGACTGCGCCTGCAGCGGGACAGCGCGACCCACGAGTTGATGTGGGGCCACGGCGTGCTGTCGTGGTCGGTGACGGGCGAGGCCGTCAACCATCCACTGCTTCTCACGCCGGTGACCATCGGGATGGACCCTGAGACCGGGGTTCTGTCGGTCGTGCCGGACGGGCTGCCGGCGGTGGAGACCGACCCGTTGCAGGGGCTGGGGCTCGCCGCGCTCGCGGAGCTGGCCGAACTGCGGGAACGGGTGCGGGCGAGCCCGCCGGATCCGTGGTCCGAAGGTGGCCTGGCCGAGGTGTACGCCCAGGCCGTCGCGCCGCTCGGCCTTGACGCGCACGTGGCACCCGGCCCGGCGGTGCCCGTCCCGGCCGCGGCAGCGGTGCTGGTCGACACGTGGGTGCTGTTCGTCCGGCCGCGCCCGGCGCAGCACCGGCGTTTCTACACCGAGCTGCGCCAGGTGCTCGCCGAGGCCGACACCCTGGCGGAGGCGTTCGCCGCGATCGTGGCGGAGGAAGACAACGGAACGGCGGCGGGCGGTGACGGTGACCGCGAGAACGGGGGCGCGGGCGCGGGCGACGACGGTTGGGATGCGATCGGGGAGCGGCTGCTCATGCCGTTGCCCACGAACGACGAGCAGGAACGCATCGCCGTCAGGCTCGCCCGTTCCCGCGGTGTCACGGTGCAGGGGCCGCCCGGCACAGGTAAGAGCCACACGATCGCGAACCTGGTCAGCCATCTGGTCGCCCACGGCAGGCGGGTGCTGGTCACCGCGCACAACGAGCAGGCGCTCGCGGTACTCCGCGAGAAGATCCCGGCGGAGCTGCGCGACTTCTCCATCGCGGTCCTGGGCTCCAACCAGGCCGCGCTCGGGGAACTGCGCGCCTCCGTCCAGACCATCATGGACGCGGTCTCGGGCATCGAACCGGTCGCGGAGACCGTCATGCTTGAGGCGCTCGGGCGCGACCTCGACGCGGCCCGGACCCGCGAGCGCAACCTCCAGTTGCGCCTGGTGGAGCTGCTCCGCGACGAGGCCGCGGAGTTTGCGCTCCCCGAGGGGCCGGCGAAGGCCGCACAGGTCGGCGCCTGGCTCGCCCGCCACGAGCCGGAGTGGGGCCGCATCCCGGACCGGTTGTCGGTTGATCAGCGTCCACCACTGAGCGCCGCCGAATTCACCGACCTGATGCACCTTGCGGGCGCGACGGATGCGGCCGACGCGGCTGCCGCCCGCTGTGTGCTTCCGGATCTCACGGCAATCCCGTCCGCCGGGGATCTCATCACGCAACACCGTGCCCTCGACCGCCTCCGGGACGAACTCGCGGATCTTGAAGAGCGGGGTGTCGTGCTGCCCGCCGTCGACACGCTCGGCGGACCGGCGCTCGCAGCCCTGGTCGGCGACGTCGCGCAGGCGGCTGCTCAGATCGCCGAGCTGGAGGAGCCGTGGTTGTTCAGCCTGCGCGGCCAGGTCGCCCAGTCCGCGATGCTGGCCGGATTCTGGTCGGAGCAGGCCGGGGCGCTCGCCGAATGCGCCGGCACGCTCGTGGACGCGCGGCGTCGGACGTCCGGTAGAGAGATCGTCGTTCCGGACGGTGACCCCCGTCTGCAGGAGGGTTTTCTCGACGAGTTGGAATCCCGTTTCGCCGGGGGTAGGGGCATCCCGCGCTTCGGTAACAAGGGCCTGAAGGAGTTCCACGCCACCGCCCGGGTCGACGGTTTCGAACTGCGGACCCCCGCCGACGTCGACGCCGTCCGGGCGGCGGTCCGCGAGCGGGTAACCCGGGCGAGCGCGGGTCGCCGGTACGGCGAACTGGTCAGCCACCTGCACGCGCCACCGCTGTCCGCCGATGGTCCGGCTTTCCTCCCCGGGCTCGAACACGCCGTCAACCTGCTGCGTAGCGCGATCAGCTGGGAGACCACGGGCGCACCGGCGCTACTCGCCCGGCTACGCACAGTGCTACCCGATGCCCCGGGACGGCCCACCGGCGCGCAGCTGCGAGAGATCGCCGACGTGCTCGCGGCGGCCGCGAAGCGGGGTGATGAACAGGCTCTGACGGCGCGGCTCGACGAGCTCGGAACGGCCCTCGAGGCCGGGCAGGGGCAGCCGGGCGCGAGCCTGCTGTGGGGCGTGCTGCGCGACACCCTTGCCCGGCGTGATTTTGCCGCCTGGCAGGCGACCTGCGAGGAGATCGCCCGCTTGACCGGCCTGGGGCCCGCTCTGACTCGCCGGGACCTACTGGCCGGGCTACTCGCCGTCGCCGCGCCGGTCTGGGCCGGCCGCGTCATCGACTCCGGGGGAGACACCGCCGTCTGCGGCCGGCCGCAGGACCTTGCCCGGCTGTGGCTGTGGCGCCACGCCCAGACCTGGCTGGAGGCCCTGCTCGGTCGCGGTGACGCTGAAGCGCTCCAGCGGCAGATCACCGACGCCGGGGCACAGGTGCGCCGGCTGGTGCTGGAGTCGGCCGCCCGCGGGGCACGGCTCGGCATGCACCGTAGCCTGCGGGATGATCAGCGGCGGGCGCTTGAAGGGTGGCTCCAGGCGCTGGCGAGGATCGGCAAGGGCACCGGCAAGTTCGCCGGAAAGTGGGAGGCCGAGGCCCGCGCCCAGATGCCGGCGGCGATGGGGGCCGTCCCCGTCTGGATTATGCCGATCCACCGGGTGCTGGCGAGCTTCGACCCTCGCCGCACCGATCTGTTCGACGTGGTCATCGTCGACGAGTCCAGCCAGTGCGACGTGCTGTCCCTCGGTGTTCTCGCGCTCGGGCGCAAGGTCGTCATCGTGGGTGACGACAAGCAGATCAGCCCGGCGGCTGTCGGTGTGAACCGGGAGCGCGTCTTCGAGCTGATCGATTCCCATCTGCCCGACCTGCCGCAGCGCTCCCTGCTCGACGTGGAGGCCAGCCTCTACGACACCGCGAGCCGGGTGTTTCCGGGAAAGGTGCTGCTGCGCGAGCATTTTCGGTGCGTACCGGACATCATCGAGTTCTCCAACCGCTTCTACGACGGGAAGATTCTGCCGCTGCGGGAGGCGACCGATCTCGGCATCGGCATCGGCATCGGCCTCGGCATCGGCGCGCCGGTCCGGCCGGTCCGGGTGCCCGACGGGGCACGCACCCGCGGCCAGTACGGCGACGTCAACGAACCCGAGGCGCTCGCTCTCGTCCAGCAGATCCTCGACTGTTGCGACGATCCGGCGTACGACGGCATGACCTTCGGGGTCGTCACCCTGCTGGGGACCGGGCAGGGACGCCTGATCGAGCAGACGCTCGTGGACAAGCTCGGCGCCGAGGAGTACGAGCGCCGGCGGATCCGGGTCGGTGACCCCTACAACTTCCAGGGTGACGAGCGGGACGTCATCTTCGTGTCGGTCGTCGCCGACGACAACCGCTCCGCCGCGACCCGCAAGGCCGACCAGCAGCGCATCAACGTCGCGGCCAGTCGTGCCCGCGACCAACTGTGGATTTTCCACACCGTGGATCACGCCGTGCTGCATCCCGATGACGTCCGTGGGCAGCTGCTCGCCTACGCCTACGGCGTCAACACACCGCGGGCGCGGGCCGAAGCCCTCGAGGACCGGTGCGAAAGCGACTTCGAGCGTGCCGTTCTGCGGGATCTTCTGCGCCGCGGCTACCGGGTGTCCCCGCAGCACCACGTCGGTCATTGCCGTATCGACCTGGTCGTAGAGGGCGCCCGTGACCGGCTCGCGATCGAATGCGACGGTGACACGTTCCACGGTCCGCAGCAGTGGGAAACCGATCTTCGACGTCAGCGGGTGCTTGAGCGGCAGGGTTGGAAATTCTGGCGGGTCCGGGGTTCGGCGTATTTCCGCGATCCGGTCGCCGCGCTCGCGCCACTGTGGAAGCGACTCGACGAGCTGGACATCCAATCCCACAATCGTCAGCTCGGGACGCTGACGACGAGTCGCGGCACGCTGACACGGCCACCGCCTGTGCATGGAGGCGACCGGATCAAATCCGGGTAATGATCGGGGTCGAGTCGGGTTCGGCGCTGGGCCGAGCCGACGTCTGTGGATGCCGAAGCCCGGGATCACTGATGGCTGGCGGGCTGCTCCTGGCCCACCTGCCGGGCGTAGAGGCGGGCGTAGGCGCCCCCTGCTGCCAGCAGTTCGCCGTGCGTGCCCTGTTCGACAACCGTGCCTGCGTCCAGGACGTGGATGGCGTCGGCGTCGACGATCGTCGACAGCCGGTGCGCGATCACCACCCGGGTGCGTCCGGTGCCCAGCCGGGACAGCGCCTCCTGCACGACGTTCTCGGTCAGCGAGTCCAGCTGCGAGGTGGCCTCGTCCAGGACGAGCACGGGCGGGTCGGCGAGCAGGACCCGGGCAAGGGCGAGCCGTTGACGTTCCCCGCCGGAGAGCTGGTAGCCGCGGGCCCCGACCATCGTCTCGACACCCCGCGGCAGCTTGTCCAGCAGCGGGCGCAGGCCGGCGTCGACCGCGGCGGTGGCCACATCCTCGTCGCTGGCCTCGAGCCGTCCGTAGCGGATGTTCGTGGCAATCGTGTCGTGGAAGAGGTACGGGTCCTGGGGGACGACGCCGACGAGCGCCCGCAGTTCCTCCCAGTCCATCACGGTGAGGTCGACGCCGCCGCACAGGATCCGGCCGCGGTCGGGTTGATAGATGCCGGCGAGCAGGGAGCCCAGGGTGCTCTTGCCCGCACCGCTGGACCCGACGACCGCGGTCTTCTCCCCGGACCGGACGTCCAGGGTGAGGTCGCGCAGATTCCACCGCTGCGTGTCGTCCCCGGCCGTGTCCCCGCGACCACCGTGCAGCGTCGCAGGGTCCTCGTCGGGGTCACCCACATACCACCAGCGGCGCCGTGGATCGCGTCCCGCGGCGGACCAGGCGTCCTGCCGGCCCTGTCGGTAGCGGAACCAGACGCGGTCGATGAGCAGGTCCGGGGCGGCCCTGGTAGCGGCCGGTGCGCAACGCTGACCGGGCACCGGCTCGCGGACGGCCGTTCCGGCGCGCTGACCAGCGATGTCGGCGCGGTGACCAGTCGTGCTGGTCATGGTGCTCGCCGTGGCCCTGGTGGTCGTGGTGGTCGTGGTGGGCAGGTTGCGGGGATCGGGCGGGATGTCGAGCAGGCCGAAGATCCGCTCGACGCCGACGCCGGCCTCCAGCAGGTCCGAGCGGCTCTCCGCCAGACTCGTGACCGGCCGGTAGGCGTACAGCAACGCGGACGCGAAGGCGATCAGCGTGCCGATCGAGGTGCGTCCGCTGCTCACCAGCCAGCCCCCGAACCCCATCACCGCGACGACCGCGACGGCGGCGCCGGCCGAGGACATCAGCCCGGCGACCGCGGAAACCCGGGTGCGCCGCACAGCGATCCGCTCCAGGTCGTCGGCAACGGTCGCGAACCGTGCCGATTCGTGGTCGGTACGGCCGAACAGCCGGACGTGCAGCGCACCGGCGACGCCGCTGGTGTCGGCGAGCTGGGCGAAGTGCGCGGACCGCAACTTTATGTGCTGCCGGGTCAGTTCGCGGCCACGGCGCCGGCCGAGGGTCGTCAGCGCGAACACGCCGGGGGCCAGCAGCACCGCCAGCAGGCTCAGCCGCCACTCCAGGACGAAGACGGTGGCCGTGCCGACCATGGCGGTGACCGCGGCGGTGATCGCGTGCGGCATGGAGACGGAGACGGCGGCGCGGACCTCGTGCACGTCGTTGCCGAACAGCGACAGCAGCTCGCCCTGGCGCTGGCCCGGGAAGAAGCCGAACGGCAGCCGCAGCAGATGGTCGTGGACGGTGACGGTGACGCGCCTGGTCACCGTCTCACCGAGCCGCGAGCCGACCACCCTGGACGCCGCGCCGGTCACGGCGTCGAACACGAACACCACCAGTAGCAGTGCCACCTGGGGGAGCAGCGCGGACGTGCCCGGCACGGCCAGGCCGTGGTCGATCAGGTGCCGCAGGATGAACGGGGTCGCGGTGAAGGACAGGGCGCCGACCAGGTTCAGCGCGATGATGGCGAGGACGCGGCCGCCCTGGTCGTCGAAGAACCGGACGCAGCGGGCGGCCGTCGGGCTTGCGGTGAGCCGGGCGAGCACGGTCGCGGCGAGCCGTGGGATGAGGGGCGGCGGCCGGGTTTGGTCGTCTGGTGAGGTTGGGCCGTCCCGTGCGGTGGAAGCAGCGGACACGCATCCCCCTTCAGCCAGGCCCGCGCAGCCCGCTTCCCGCGGCCCGCCCTCGGGTACCTCCGGCGCCCGCGCGTTCGCATGCTGGATGCGTGACCGCTCGGACACCGCATCCATCATCGCCGGACCGGCCGACGGCGTGCACCGGTTTTCCGCAACCGGCCGTGGTCCTTATCCGGTCGTGGTCCTTATCCGGCCGCGGCCACCGTGGCCATGGCGGCGACCGCGGCCGGCTGGTCGAACTGCGTCCGGTACAGCTCCTCATACCGTCCGCCGGTGGCGAGCAGCTCGGTATGGGTGCCGCGTTCCACGACCCGTCCGTCCTCGATGACGAGGATGAGGTCCGCGGAGCGGATGGTAGACAGCCGGTGGGCGATCACCACCGCGGTCCGTCCGGTGAGTGCCTCGGCCAGGGCCGCCTGTACCGCGGCCTCGGAGGTGGAGTCCAGGTGTGCGGTGGCCTCGTCGAGGATCACTACCCGTGGCCGTGCCAGCAGGAGCCGGGCGATGGTCAGGCGCTGGCGTTCGCCGCCGGACAGCCGGTACCCGCGTTCGCCGACGATGGTCTCCAACCCGTCGGGCAGACTCTTGACGAGGTCGGCGAGCCTGGCGCGGCGCAGCGCATCCCACAGGTCGTCCTCGGTCGCTTCGGGGCGTGCCAGCAGGAGGTTCGCGCGGATCGACTCGTGGAATAGGTGCCCGTCCTGGGTGACCATCCCGAGTGTCGCGCGGATGGACTCGGCGGTCAGCTTGCGGACGTCGATCCCGGCCAGGCGCACCGCGCCGGTGTCGACGTCGTAGAGCCGGGCCGTCAGCTGCGCGATCGTGGACTTCCCGGCGCCCGACGAGCCCACCAGCGCCACCAACTGCCCGGGTTCGACCCGGAACGACACGTTATGGAGAATCTCGACACCGCCACGGGCGTCGAGCACGGCGACCTCCTCCAGCGATGCGAGCGAGACTTTGTCCGCGGGCGGGTAGCTGAAACTGACGTCGTCGAATTCCACCGCCACCCCTCCTTCTGGCACCCGTTGCGCGTCCGGGCTGTCTGCGATCAGCGGTTCGAGGTCCAGCACCTCGAACACCCGTTCGAAGCTTACCAGAGCGCTCATGACTTCCACCCGGGCGCTGGCCAGCGAGGTCAGCGGGGCGTAGAGGCGGGTGAGCAGCAGCGCGAGCGCGACGACGGCACCGGGTTCCAGCTGCCCACGCAGCGCGTAGAAACCACCGAGCCCGTAGACGAGGGCAAGCGCCAGCGCCGAGACCAGGGTCAGCGCGGTGATGAACACCCACTGCACCATCGCTGAGCGTATTCCGATGTCACGGACCCGCCGTGCCCGTAGGGCGAACGCGGCGGACTCGTGCGCGGGCCGGCCGAACAGTTTCACCAGCGTCGCGCCGGGCGCGGAGAAGCGCTCGGTCATCTGCGTGCTCATCACCGCGTTGTGGTTGGCCGCCTCGCGTTCGAGCCGGGCCAGTCGGCTGCCCATCCGCCGAGCGGGAAGGACGAAGACCGGTAGCAGCAGCAGCGCGAGCACGGTGATCTGCCAGGAAATTCTGATCATCACGACGAGGGTGAGCAGAAGCGCGACGATGTTGCTGACCACGCCGGAGAGCGTGTTACTGAAGGCCCGCTGCGCGCCGATGACGTCGTTGTTCAACCGGCTGACCAGCGCGCCGGTACGGGTGCGGGTGAAGAAGGCGACGGGCATCCGCTGGACGTGGTCGAACACGGTGGTGCGCAGGTCGAGGATCAGGCCCTCGCCGATGGTTGCCGACAGCCACCGGGACACCAGCCCGATGCCGGACTCGGCCACCGCGATGACGGCGATGAGCACCGCGAGCCCGACCACGACGTGGACGGCCTCGCCGCGCACGATCGCGTCGACGACCCGGCCCGCGAGGACCGGTGTCGCGACCGCGAGGACCGCCGTCACGACGCTGAGCAGCAGAAACCAGGTCAGCTGCCGGCGGCGCGGCCGGGCGAACCCGCCGATGCGCCGCAGGGTGGCCTTGGAGAAGGGGCGCCGTTCGTCCTGCGTGTTCATCGCGCTGTGCATCGACCGCCACGCGGTGACGTCCATGCTCATGGGGTACCTCTGCTCACGGGTTACCTCTCGGTGGCGCCGGGTCGCTACCGGCGTGCAGCGCCGGCCGTCCAGGGAAGGCTAGAGGTTCAAGCGAACTTCAGGTCAAGCGCGCCCGGACCGACCCTGCCACCTGCCCGCGCCCACCGCCGGTCCGGCCGGCCACCTCGGCAGATCATGGCGGTGGTGGGGGTGGGTACAGTCGGGGCGTGGCGCGTGCGGTCCTGCGAGAGCTCCGGTTGACGGCCTTCAAGTCGTTTGCCGGGGCGACGCTGCCGCTCGCTCCGCTCACCGTCCTGACGGGCCGCAACAGCAGCGGGAAGTCAAACGCCCTGGACGGGATCGAGGTCCTGGCCCGACTGGCCGGTGGGGAGGATCTCGCCGACGCGCTGGACGGCAGGCGGCGTGAGGGCGGTCCTGTCCGCGGCGGTTCACGGGGATGCGCTCCGCACGGGACCACGTCATTCCAGCTTGGTTGCACGGTGGCGGTGGACGGCGAGGAAATCGTCTTCGATGTCGAAGTACAGGTCGAACCCGAGCTGCGGGTCCTTTCCGAGAGCCTCTCCGGCCCGGCCCCGTCGGAAGCGTCCCCGGTCATTGAGCACCGGATTCTCCTGGAGAGCTACGAATCTCCCGACGGCTCGGCGGCCGTCGATGCAGCCGTTTACAACGGAAAGCGTGGGCGGAACCCCCGCTATTCTTTCCGTGACTCACGGCTCCTCATCACCCAGCTACCCGCCCGTCTCGTTCCGCAGAACACAGCGGACCGGGCGGTGATCGCTGCTGCGGCGGCCGTGACCGGAGCACTTCGTGGAACGTTCCATCTCGATCCCGTGCCGCACCTGATGCGGGACTATGTGCCGGGGCGGGACGCCGAACTGCGACGGACCGGCGCCAATCTGTCGGCGTCGCTCGGCCGCCTGCGGCAGGACGACCTCGGGACTTTCAACCGGCTCGTCGCCCTCGTCCGCGAAGTGGCCGATGCGCAGGTTCGGGAATTGATTGTCACGGAGTCCGGCCTTGGTGATGTGATGTTGGCGATCCGAGAGGGCAAGGACCGGCAGGAGGTAACGCCTGCGCGGGAGATGAGCGACGGACTGCTTCGCTTCATCGCCATTGCCACCGCACTGCTCACCTCAAACCGAGGCCTCGATATCGACCAGGGCCTGCTGGCTCCGGGCGGGCCGCCGGCCGGCGTGCTGCTTGTGATCGAAGAATTGGAAAACGGCCTGCATCCTTCGCAGGCCGTCCGTGTCATGCGGTTGATCCAGGAGACCATCAGGGAACTGGACAATCAGGTGATTTTTACGACCCACAGCCCCGCGCTGCTCAACGCGCTACCGGGAAGCGCGAACGACGATGTGATCGTCTGCTATCGGGACGTCGATGACGGCTACAGCCATCTTGACCGTCTGACCGACCTCCCTGGTTACGCCGAAGCCATGGCCGCCGGCCGGCTCGGTGATCTCATGTCGAGCGGCCGTCTGGTGCGACCGGAGGAACGTCGGACCGACTTCGCGGAGTTCAACCGGCTGTTGGGCATCGAATGAGACGACCGGTCTGGTTCGTTGACACCTCCATCTTCCTGAATTTGTTAGACGTTCCGGGGTTTTCGCAGGACCGGGAACGTGTGGTCGATGATTTTCGGGCGAAACAGAAGTCGGGAAGTCTCATTCTTCCGGTCGCCGCGGTCATCGAAACCGGGAACCATGTCGCCCAGTTGAAGAACGGTCTCGCGCGGCGCGAGGCAGCCCGGAAGTTCGGCGACGCACTGCTGCTGGTATCGGACGGCCGTGCTCCCTGGGAGTTGAACAGCTCGAAATGGGACGACGACTTCCTCCACCGGCTCGTCTCCGGCGGAATGACTGGTCTGACCCTGGTCGAACACGCGATCCGCGGAGTCGGGTGCGGGGATCTGTCGATCCTGGTTGAACGTGAGATCTACCGGGAACGCACCGGACTCTCGGACGTCCGGATCTGGACGCTGGACGCGAAGCTGGCGGCGCACAGCTGACCTCGTCCGATTCGGCCGGCGGCGGCAGGGTTGCCTTCCGACGGCATCGTCGTCCAGCGCGACGATGCCCACGACTGCCGCATTATGGATCCGTAATGAAGTAAGTAATGCAGGCCGGCATGCGTCTTCGCAGGTCAGGGGCTCGCAAGGGCCCCAAAGTGAACAAGTTATTTCATTCCGAATCCTATGCGGGAACTGGGAGCCAACCCTTGTCGCTGAGGGTGCCCCATGTCACCTCGAGCTGCTCCTCGGAGAAACGTCGCTTACGGGCGCTCCACGCGTAGGTACGCTCCATTGCGGTTTGGAGAGTCGTAGCGCCCTCCTGGGCCGCGACCCAGTGCAGGGTGGAGAGGAGCTCGAGGCCGAAGGGTGTCTCGAACCCTTGGACGAGGTCTGCGACGCGGTCGAACCGGGCACGCGTCGCGGACTGGCCGGCGAGGAAGGACTCCGCGTCGGTGACTGCGCCTGGTAGCAGCGTGAGCTCATTGTCTGGTACATCGCCGCTGTCGGCGTAGCCGGAGATGAGATGGCCTTCGACAGCATGCAGTACATGTCGCAGGTTCTCGGCATAGGGGCCGTAGAAAGCCTTGGCGTAACGCAGTCGCAGTGGTTCACCAGCTTCCTGCATGAAGTACATGAGTTTGTGCACTTCAAGGAGCGTGACGAAGGGATCCATCAGCCCGTCAAGATAGCGAGAGACCAGGGCGACGAGCGCGGCACGGCCCGGCGTCATGATCGACACCTCAGGTCGTGCGGATACAACTGGTTCCGCCACGCTGCCACGTGGTTCAAAGAGAATCACACGTACATCATCGAGATTTCCCAGTGCGGCCTCGATTTGGGGATAGACGTCGTCCCAGCGCAGACCGCCAAGACCGCTGCCGAGTGGCGGAACTGCGATTGACCGAATGTTCCTGTCCCGGATCTCCGCGGCCAGGGCGCGAAGCCCTGCTTCGATGTCCTCCATGCGGCTGGCGCCGCGCCAGTGCCTTTTGGTGGGGAAGTTGACGATGAGTCTCGGGTTTGTCAGTGATCCCGTCTCGAAGACGAACATTCGACCCGGCTGGACTTCTCCATGGTCGCAGGCGGAACGATAGGAACGGAAGTTGGCCGGATAGGCTTCTTTGAACTGCAGCGCGATACCCCGGCCCATGACGCCGACGCAGTTGACCGTGTTGACTACGGCCTCCGTATCCGCCGTGAATATGTCGCCTTGCCGGTATTCGATCATGTCGGCGCCTCCCCTCTAGAAATACCATTCCGATCTGACCGCGAGCTCTGGTCGGTGCCGCGTGCCAACCAGAGCCTGCTCGACGTGCTGAGCCGTCTCTCGCGTCCGCACACCGATCTTATCAACAAGCTCCCACGGAAATGATCTGTACACGAGGAACTCGGCTTGTTTACCCTCCTTCACATCGGTCGACCTGAAGTCCGTCGCCTCGACTGCCGCCCAGTTGATCTGGCCCAGGTTCTCCAGCCCCGTGTAGAACCGTGCGTAGATCGTTGCGGCGTTTGAGGTCGAGAAGGCCCACCGTCTCGCTGACGCATCTGCCCATGCAACCACCTGGTGGAGGTCCGCCTCAAGATGAATGATCGGATCCTGGCCACCGCGATAGGCAAGCTTCGGGTTGTTCGCCCGTGAGATCACATACAACATGATCGAACGTGGGCAGAAGTAGAAGGGAACATAATCGCCGACACAGTCGCCGCCGTGACGGCTTACCGGCACGACCAGCCGGCGCTGTTTGATCTGGCTCATGCCGATCGTCGTGCCACTCCCGGATCGGCGTGACATCACCGCGTCGGACCAGAGGCAACCATCGGCGAGGATCGCGGGCAGACGGTCCACATGGACGATGTGGAACAGCTTCGGCCGCTCGGGTGTCGCCATGTCGAGCGCGAACCTCCGGAGGTATGGAGCTGATGGTCTGTCGGACCGTGGTTTGTGTTGTCCGGGTCCAGGGCTGAACGTCGTAGCTGCCGTTTGACCGTACGCCGCCGATCCGACACGATTGTCGGCCCGCTGGTGGATGCCGGGTCGATGGTGGGTCAGCGGCGGCGGAAGATGCCGCCCTTGCGAGGGGGACGCCGGCCGGGTATCGCGATGCGCGACTGCGCTCCGCCGTCGATCGCACCACGCAGCAGCCGGGACAACTCCCTGCGATGGTGTTCGCTGCCTGTGCCGGCCAGCCCGGCGCTCAACGCAAGGTCGTCGAGAACATAGCCGCTCACGCAGCAGCGTTCGTCCGATGCGCGGCGAGCGCCTCGACCGCAGCCCGGCCGAGCACTGCCACCGGATCACGGTCGTCGGCCCTGCTGCGCAGACGCTCGGCGACGTTGTTCAGTTCCGCAGCGATGCCAGGCGGCGCCGGGTAGACGCCAATGGTGTCGCGTACCCACGCCAGCGCCGCTGCATGGGCGTTCAGCACCGCAACAGCCCGCTCGGCAAACTGATCGGACTTGCCCAGCAGGTCGCCGACCAGTGCATGTGCGCGGCTCCGGTCGTCGACTGTGATCATGAATCTAGATCTTACCTTCTGCGGTGGGTCAGCGGCGGCGGAAGATGCCGCCCTTGCGAGGGGGATGCGGGCCGGGCGGGGCCGGCTGGGGTGAGGTGGACGGGATCGCCCTCGGTGGGACGGGGTGCCAGCCGGCGGGCAGGGTCAGCGGCGCGTCCGCCGGGATGCGCCGGACAGCCGGGTCGTAGCCGTCCAGCTCGCCAGGCTCGAAACGGACATTCTTGATCACCCACCAGAAGGAGCCGTCCGGCTCGCCGACCACCTTGTACGAACCATCCGGAAGCAGGAGCGCCCACCCGCTTCGGCCCCCGATCATAATTGCGATCTGTCGGCCGGTCGCGGTGTCCCACAGCCGCACCGAGCCATCCTCACCCCCAGAAACGATCATGGTGCCGTCCGGGGAGAACCCCACCGACCACACCCTGCAGCTGGGGCCGGTCAGGGTGCG
>NZ_CAUVXL010000210.1:0-21737 GCF_963555915.1 Protofrankia sp. Cas4 | reverse complement strand
CTTGTTACGTGCGGTGACGTTGTCGCCGGGCCAGACGTCCGATCTCGGGTCTGACAGCAACCGTTGACAGCAACGTGAGCGAACGTCGGCGGACGGCCACGGACGATGGAGGCCCGCCGACTCAAGCTGATGAACGTCGGCGAACCTCCACAAACATCACAAACGTGACTCTTAATCTGCGGGTCAGAACGTGTGCCAGTGTTGGTTGGTGAGGAACAGATCTCCGCGGAACCGGGTTCTTGATGACCAGCTGTGGGACGACGAGGGGCAGCAGTGGCACCGCGTCAGAGGCGAGTGGGCCGACGTCCACGACGTGGAACGCCACCTCGCCAACGCACGGCGTGTCGTCATGCACGGTTTCGACCGCCCGATGCAGTGGCTGACGCCGACCGACGCGGTGCACCGCTGGCAGCAGATCCGGCCGTACTGCCAGGATTCAGGACGGTACGGCGCCCAGCGCGACGCCGAGGGCCTGACCTATGCCGCGGTGGTGTGGCGCCGTGACGACAAACAGCTCCTGGGCTTCGAGGTGTTTTGCTGAGGCAGACGTACGAGGCGCTGGCAGCCAGGATGGCAGCCAAGCCCGCTGACGACCACGGACGCGAGCGAACATCCACGGAAAGAATCAAGACCGCGACCTGCACCGGCGGACGTCAGCGGACATAGGCGGATGAAGTACACGACAGCTCATAATCCGTCGGTCGTGGGTTCGAGTCCCACCCGCCCCACCCTTTCTCTGATCATGCCCCCGACCTGGGCGAATGCGGTTCGCGATCTATCTCTCAAGATCCAGCACCATGGAACAGTACTGGTCAGGGCGTCGACAGCTGGTTCGAGCCCCGGTTGGACGACCATGTTGCGACCATGCGAACCGTCCGTCCGCCGAGGTATTGAGCGGCGGCGACTTCGGAGGACACCCGTGGTAGCCACAGGCAGCCGCTGGGCCAGCACCAAGAACGTGCAGGGCAACCTGTTCGCCGAGCCCCTGGGTAGGGACGAAGGGAACGGTCACGTCCAGCTGCCGTCCAGTATTGCGGTGGCACCGGCCGGGCGTCGCCGTTCACGTCAGGCGGCACGGACAATGCCCATCGCCCTGGACCACTTCATTTCCGTGGTCTCCTTGATGGACGTCCCTGATTCGGCGGAGATCATGGTTGACACGTCCTGCGCACGGCTGTTCGGCAACCTCGACGAGCTGGCGGCTACCTCGCGGCTGGTGGTGGACCGCCCGGCCGGCAGCAGGCACTCGCGGGTGCCGGAGGCCGTGTACCCCATCGACTAGGGCTGCCTGGAGGGCACCGTGGCCGCAGACGGTGACGGCGTGGACGTCTTCCGTGGCAGTGCCGTCGGTGCTGGCGTGGTGGGATTCCTCGTGACGGCGGATCCGGGCAAGTGTGACGTGAAGGTCAAGGTTCTGATCGACTGCACCGCCAAGGAGATCGACCGTGTGCGGCGACTACTCGACGACGTCCTGGGGATCGGGGGCCTGCTCGTGCGGCGGAACCTGGAGACCGCCACTGGCTCAGACGGCCCGACGGCTGGGGAAAATCGGGTGCGCAGACGTGGCGGCAGCGGGGACGATGAGACGCTTGGTGCATGACAGGATGCTGAACGCCTTACCCGTGCGCCGACCAATGCGATCATGGATCTGCGGCTGCGAGCCCTCCTCACCCGGCTCGGACACCGACCCGACGGCCCGCTCGGCCATCTCCCCGGCGGGATCGACCAGGCCATCGACAGCGTCGAGATCCTCACCCGACCGAACCGCCGCCACGACTATGCCCCCATGCTTGGACTCCGGGCGTGAATCTCGCGGCAAGCTGTCCGCGGAGTGGATCGAGCAACTCGGTGGCGCCGGCGACTGGGACGCATGACCAGATGCACCTCGTGCGTCGGACTGCTTCGCGACGCCTTGGGTCGCGACTGGGTGGTGGTTCGCGCGGCACGCAGGTTCCCGGTGGGCGTCGCGCATCAGGCGGTGCCTGAGTCGTGCGGTCGTGGCTGTCCTCTGGCGAT
This sequence comes from Protofrankia sp. Cas4, assembly GCF_963555915.1. Lineage (NCBI taxonomy): Bacteria > Bacillati > Actinomycetota > Actinomycetes > Frankiales > Frankiaceae > Protofrankia > Protofrankia sp. Cas4. The sequence goes on along the minus strand of NZ_CAUVXL010000210.1, from coordinate 19,721 downwards.
AATGGCTATGTGACCGTCGACCTTCGTGACAGCCGGATCGCCGAGGTATGCCGGCGCTACGGTGTCGCTGAGCTGTCCGTCTTCGGCTCGGTGGCTCGCGGCGACGACACCGACGAGTCGGACGTCGACCTGCTGTACGTGCTGGCGCCCGACTCGAAGCTTGGCTTCGACATCGTCGATCTCCGAGATGATCTCCAAAAGATTGTCGGTCGTCACATCGACCTGGTTCCCAAGTCTCGGTTGAAATGGGTCATCCGCGACCGGGTGCTCGCGGAGGCTCGGGTCCTCTATGCGGCGTGATGAGCTGTACCTCGTCGACATGATCGAAGCCGCGGTCGCCGCGACGGCGTTCGTCCAGGATGTCGACGAGACCGCGTTCCTGGCGAGCGACCTGATCCAGAGCGCTGTTCTGCAGAAGCTCCTGGTGATCGGCGAGGCGGCCGGACGAGTCTCACCCGAGATCCACGCGCGCTGGCCGGACGTGCCGTGGCGGTCCGTCACAGGCTTCCGCAACATCGCCGTTCACACATACTTCGAGGTCGACTGGTCAATTGTGTGGCGAATCGCCACGACCGCGCTGCGCGAACTCCAGGAGCAACTGATAATGATCCTCAAGGCAGAGTTCCCGCTCGTCGCCAGCCAACTCGACCAGCCGCACTGACCACGGGCACATCCGCCCTGGGTGTGGACGTACTGACCGCCAGCCCCTCCTCAGCGCGCCGCGGCCGGAGCACAAACACATTCCGAGGCGGAGTAGGAACGTCGACGCGACCACGACGCCCGACGATCACGGTCACCAGACGGGCCGGAAGTATCCGGAACCGCCAGGTGTCCGGAACGCTTGTTCTACTCGGTAGACGATGTTCTGGTCGGCGCGGTCACTGGGCATCATCCCTGGCCGCTGACCGCGTGGCGACCGGGCGGACGGTGATTTCAGGGCCGGCAACCAAGATCGACCGGCTCGCGATCGGCGTAGAGCGTCCAGGTGCCCTGCGGTTCGGCGTACCGCTTCCCTACGGTGATCGTCATGTCGCCTTGGTTCGCTTCCCGGGTAAGGGCGCAGCACAGGCCGACGCGCTTCGCGATGTGCCACATGTGGGACGTGACGTACTGCGGCGCCAGATGCCGGCCGTCGGGGCGGGTGAACATCAACCCTTGCAGGTGGACCGGCCGGCCGTGCTGGTCGGGCAGCGTTCCGTTGTCCCACCAGGTAGCGATCCGCTTGCGGTCCGCATCCTGGGCAAGACGATGCAGGGCGAGTGAATTAGAGCGCCCGGGCCGAGGTCAACCTTCCGCCGGCCGGACTTGATCTTGGGCGCCCACACACCGAGATCCCCGCCCGTGTCGGTGATCTGCTGGCGGATCGTGAGGACACCGGCTTCATCGTCGAGGCCATCCCAGGTAGCACCGCAGGCCTCACCCCGTCGAAGGCCATGAAGGGCGATCAGCTCGTACATCGCCGACAACGGGTCCATAGCCGCCTCGTCCAGGAAACGGCCGATGTCGTGCGCTTCCCACGGCTCGATCTCTGCCTGGTCGTTCTCCGGCAGTTCGACCCCGCGGCACGGGTTGAACCCGATCAGCCGGTTGTCCACCGCATCGTTCAGCGCGGTCCGCAACGTTCCGTAGATCTTCGCCATGGTCGACGGGCCGGCCAGCCGGCGGACACCTCTCCGCGCAGACCGACCAGCGGGGACAGCCACGACCACGCCCTAGCCTCAGCACCGGAGTCATCGCGAACGCCATCCGGAAGGTCATCGCGCCGGACACCAACGCCCCCGGTCATCGCCGAGTGACATCGCGGCTCGAGCGGTCCTCGCGGACGCCATCCGGCACGCCATCGTCACTCGGATGCGCGGCCCGCATGTTTTTTCGTGCCACGCACCTTCTAGTGCTACGCTGCCGGCATGGCACAGCGGACGGATCCAGATCAACCCCAGGCGGGCATGCGCCTGCGGGAACGCAAGCGGGCGGTGGTTCGCGCAGCGCTCAGCGACGCCGCGCTTCGGCTCGCCATCGAGCGAGGCCTCGAACACGTGCTCGTCGCCGACATCGCGGCTGAGGCCGGAGTGTCGCCCCGGACGTTCAACAACTATTTCTCCAGCAAGGAGGAGGCCGTCGTGGCCCCCGCCTTCGACCGGACGATGCACGTCATCGCCGCCTTCGAGCAGCGCCCGGCCGCGGAACCCCTGTGGCAAGCCGTGACCCGGTCCATCGTGGCCCAGTTCCCTACCGACGACCCTCCCGATACCGCAACCACCAGACAGGCTCGGCTGATCGCGGAAAACCCCGGCCTCTGGAGCGAACAACTCAAGATGTACGCCACCATCGAATCCCTACTGGCCGACGCGATCGCGCGGCGACTGGGCGTCGAGCGACACGAGGACCTCCTTCCAGGCCTGGTCGCCGCCGCAGCCATCGGCGCCTCACGCGTCGCGTTCGACCACTGGTCCGCCGGCGCCACCGACAGCGCGTTGCGCTCGGCGATGACCCAGGCGCTCGACCAGACCGGCGCGGGCTTCCCCGACGCCACGAGCGGCCGGCCGTCGCCATGACGACAGCCGCTCGACCGCCGTCAGCTGGCCGACTTCGCTTCTACCGCGTCATGAACCCCGTCATGCGGTTCATGGTTCGCCGCGGCGCCGGTGGCCGGGGAGTCGACCTGCTCCGAGTCCTCCGCGTACGAGGGCGCACCACCGGGCGACTCTACGAAGTGCCCGTACGTGTCACGATCCTCGATGAACAGCGCTACATCATGACCATGCTCGGAGACGCCGAATGGGCCCGCAACCTGCGAGTCGCCGGCGGCGGAGAGCTAATCCTGGGCGCCTCCGTCGAACAGGTAGCGGCCTACGAACTCCACGGCGTCGACAAAACCACATTCCTGACCCGATGCTCCACCTATCCACAGTTCGAAAGCCGAGCCCGCGCCACACTCAAATTCGCCTTCGACCACCCGACGAAGCAGCTGAACCAGACCGACATCGCGCTACTCGCACAAGTCTGGTACGTCTTCCGGTTGGACGTTATCGACCCTCCCGAGAACAACTTCCGATAGGGCCCACCAGATCACCGACATCGCGACTGCGGTGGCCAACACGTAGTGCAGGTCGGCGGCAAGCCGCTCCCCGGCGCTGATGCGGCCACTGGACCGTACCCGCTTTAGTGGACACTCGGTAAAGCTGCCCGATTGATCGGGAGCGCGAGATATGGGCTCGACACGCCGTGCATGTACCGAGGAGTACAAGGCGCAGGCGGTAGCTTTCGTCGTTGATGGGGGCCGCTCAGCCGCTGAGGCCGCCCGGAACATCGGCGTCCACGAGATGACGTTGGGAAAGTGGTTGAAGAAAGCACGGGACGAGACCGAGGCGGCCCAGCCATCGGACACGGAGCCCACCGAGTCCGAACGAGCCGAACTGGTCCGGCCACGCGGCGAAGCCAAAAATGCGACGGCCACAATCGCTGAACTACGGATGCAGGTGGAGTTCGCAAAAAAGTAGCGACCTGATTCGCGAGCGAAAAGCAGTGACGTTCGCTGCCATCGCGGACTGGGCTGCCTCCGACGAGTTCCCCGTCGCGTTCATGTGTACCGAGCTGGCCATGTCCCGGTCCGGCTACTACGCCTGGCGCCGCGGCGAGCCCAGCCACCGCTCCCGCGACGACACCACCTACACCGCCCCGATCAGGAAGATCTACCGTGAGGGACGCGGCAACCCCGGCGGCAGCGACCGGCCTGTGCCGGCACCCGACCTGTACTCCCGCGCCGTCGTGGGTTGGGCCACCGCCGACCACATGCGCACCAGCCTCGTCACCAAGGCCCTCGACATGGCCATCGCTCGCCGCCGACCACCCTCGGGAGTGATATTCCACTCCGACCGCGGCGCCCAATACACATCCATCACCTTCGACGCGTACTGCACGAAGAACAATATCCGCCGTTCCCTCGGTCGCACCGGAATCGGCTACGACTGCGCCGTGTCGGAATCTTTCTTCGCGACCTACAAGAAAGAACTGATCCACACCCGTCCCTGACTCATCCTCCGCGACCTGACGACCGAGACCGCCGACTGGATCGAGAACTACTTCAACACGAAACGCCGCCATTCCACACTCGAATACTTGACACCCAGAGAATACGAACTAGGATACAGACATATCAGCCAACTGGCAGCCTAAAAAGGTGTCCAGAAAAGCGGAAACACTCCAGTACTCAGCGTGCGCTGTCCTGGACGCGCAATTCGGCCTCGAGTAGGTCCATGGCCTTGAGGAACGCCGCCCGTTCGCTGGCATCCAGTTGGTTAAGGACGCGCAACAGGGGCTCGGCGGCGTCATCGAGCCATTCGTCGACGAGCCCTACCTTCTGCGGCGAGATCCTGACGATGGTGCGCCGCCGGTCGCCGGCGTCCGCCTCGCGGATCACGAACCCGGCGCGGTCCAGGTCGGCCAGCACGCCGCTGACGGTGGACAGGGTCAACTCCAGCCGGGCCGCCAGCGTGCCGACGGTCAACGGCTCGTCCCGGAGCTGCTCCAGCACGGCAACGTGGCGCGGGCTGAGCGGACTCTGCGTCGCCGGTGCCGCACGGTCCTGCGAGCGGCGCATGCCCCGGGCGATACGCGGCATGAGCTGCATCAGCCGCAGGCACAACGCGCTGTGCTCGGCCTCACCGGCATGCTTTGCCATTCCGTGGCCGCCCTTCCTTGACACCGACCGTCGCCAGTCTATACGGTTCGGCTAACCAATTAGTTTGGTATGATGAACAAAATTGTTTGAGGACGCGTGGCAACCATCGAGGCCGCTACATTGCGGGCGCGTCTCGCCGACGGCTCGCTCGCCGGGCCATGGCGGCTAGGCCCCAGCCGGTCGACGGTCGAGCTCCACACCAAGAGCATGTGGGGGCTCGCGCCGGTAAAGGGCACGTTCCGGGAGCTGTCCGGCGAGGGTGCCCTCACCGCGACGGGCGAGGCTTGCGGCACCCTCACGGTGCACTCGGCGTCGATCGACACGAAGAACCGCAAGCGGGACGACCATCTGCGGTCGGCGGACTTCTTCGACAGCGCCGCCTACCGATCGGCCTTCGGCCTTCGGCCTGACCTGGAACCAGATGGGCATGGCCGCCATGAAGAACACCATCACGATCCACGCGGTCTTCCTCCGCGGCTGACGCCGGCGACGTCGCACCGCCACCCAGAAGCCACCAGCGTTCCCGTACGCGGAAATGCTCATGAATGTCGCCTTATGGATCTTCCAGGCTCTGCTCGCGGCTACTTTCCTCACGGTCGGCGGCCTCGCCCTGGTTGTCGGCGGAAGCGTCGTGCACCTGCGCCGCTCCGAGACACCGGCGGCGGCGGCGTTCAACGTCGTCTTTCTCGTCTTGCTCGGTGCGATCGCGTGGGGGCGATTCGGGCCGTACCGCTTCTGACCCGATCCGCCTTCGTGCGCCGCCACCGGCGGGCTCGGGCAGCCCGCGCGCTGGCGCAGGACGGCCCGGCACGTGGTGCTCACCGGCGGAGAACACACATGACACGCGAAGTCCGGCACCCGGTCGGCGGCGAATTCATCGGAACGCCACCCGCGGAAACATCCTGACCGATGTCTCCGTGCTCCTGCCGGCCCGCGCCGCGCGGGTGAGCGGGCGCAGCTGGCTTGCGGCCGTGGACCTCTTCTCACGCTCCTGTGACAGCGCGGTGTTCGACGAGGGCAATCTCGTGTCGCACGCGGGGCTGGTGCCGTTGCCGGGGGCTTGCCGCCGCTGCTGGACGAGCATGTGCGGTTTGTCGATGAGCGGGTCACGTCCGGGGCGGCCAACGCGACACCGAAGCTGATCTCGATCATCGCCGGGATGGCTGCCTGCGCAGACAGTATCGACGACCTGGACGTCATCCGCAGTGGTGGGACGTGGAACTCGTCCGCAACGGCGTGGAATCCTCTCGCCCTCTGTGACCTGGAAGTTTGCCAACGCCGGCCTTACCCGCAGGGTCGCAGGGTCGCCAGCTGACCACGACACGCAGGCCACCCTGCTCAGACGGGCCGGCTTCGTTGTGACGGTTCGACGGGCGGCCCGTCGGTTGCGCGATTGCGCAGTACGTCGTTGAGTCTCTGGGCTTCCACGAGTTGGTCCTCGAGGATGACGATGCGGCAGGCGGCCTCGACGGCGGTGCCCTGATCGACGAGTTCGCGGACGCGGGCAGCGATGCGCAGCTGGTAGCGGGAGTAGCGGCGGTGTCCGCCCTCGGAGCGCAGCGGAGTGATCAGACGGGCTTCGCCGAGGGCCCGCAGGAAGGCAGGTGTGGTCTGGAGCATCGCCGCTGCGCGGCCCACGGTGTAGGCGGGGTAGTCGTCGTCGTCGAGGCTGTCGGCGGGTCTCGGTGCGATTTCTGGGGCCATTGCACCTTTCGGGACACCTCGGGGGGCCTTGGTGCCGTACGGCACCAAGGCCCCGAGCGAGGTTCAACACCGTCTACCGGCCCACTGCGCCGGCTATCTGTCTGCGCATCTCCACCAGAGAGGGCGGAGGCGTTGGGGTCGCAGATGCGTAACCGGGAACCACCTTCCCATCCGGGGTCTACCGAACTGACGCTCTTACTCCACAGGTATTGCCGAACATCTACGACGCGCGCGGTGGCCCCCTCTGGGCCGCCGTAGCGCTCGCACCAGTTCATGTCTGGCGCGTATCGCTCACTCACTTGGCTACAACAGGAACTCTAGCCGATGCAGTGCTCCATCCCGGCGGTGACCGGTCCCATCGGCGGCGACCGTTCTCGACTGTTCACCGATACCGGAAATGCACTACCCCAGTTGGTCGCGGCGGCGTGTCAGGTAGGCGGTCTCAGCGGTGTTGCCCGCCAGTTTGATGGCTTTGTCGTAGGCCGCGCGCGACTCCTGGCTGCGGCCCAGCCTGCGCAGCAGGTCAGCGCGGGTCGCATGGTAGGCGTGATAGCCGGCCAACGTGTCCTCAAGACGGTCGACAGCAGCCAGCGCCACCTCCGGGCCGTCTATCTCGGCGACCGCGATGGCCCGGTTGAGGGCGACGATCGGCGAGGGGTCGAGGCGGACGAGCTGGTCGTAGAGGGCGACGACCTGCGACCAGTCGGTGTCGCGTACATCGCGGGCGGAGGTGTGCACGGCGTTGATCGCTGCGAGGATCTGGTAGCGCCCCGGGGCCACCCCGGCGGCCAGACGCTCGCGCACCAGCCGATGGCCCTCGGCGATCAGCGCCGCATCCCAGGCCCCGCGGTCCTGTTCGTCGAGGGTGACCAGTTCGCCGCTGCCCGAAACCCGGGCCGTACGGCGGGCTTCGGTCAGGAGCATCAGCGCCAGCAACCCGGCCACCTCACCGTCCTGCGGCATGAGGGCACGGATCAGGCGAGTGAGCCGGATCGCCTCGGCGGTCAGGTCGTGACGTACGGGATCGGTATCGGGGCCGGTCGCCAGGTAGCCCTCGTTGAAGACGAGGAACAGGACGGCGAGCACGCCGCAGATGCGTGCCGGGAGATCCTGCTCGGACGGCACCCGATAAGGGATGCGAGCCGTCTTGATCTTGGCCTTTGCCCGGGTGATCCGCTGCCCCATGGCGGCCTCCTGTACCAGGAAGCCACGGGCGATCTCGGGCACGGTCAGACCACCGACCATGCGCAGCGTCAGCGCCACGCGGGTCTGCATCGCCAGCGCCGGGTGACAGCAGGTGAAGATCAGCCGGAGCCGTTCGTCGTCGATGGGGCCGACAGGCTCGGGCGGGTCGTCGTCGTACAACAGCTGAGCCTCCGCCTGCTTGTCGTCGCGCTTGTTCTCGCGCCGGATCCGGTCGATGGCCTTGCGGATGGCGGTGGTGGTCAGCCAGGCGCCGGGGTTGGGCGGCACGCCGTCGGCCGGCCAGTGCTCGACGGCGGTCGCGAACGCCTCGGCCGCCGCCTCCTCGGCGATGTCGAGGTCATCGAAACGCCTGGTCAGGGCGGCGACCACTCGCGCCCACTCCTCGTGGTGGGCCCGAGTGATCGCCTCCCGGACGTCGACCCTGTTCACAGGAACGGCCGCACCTCGACCTTCCGATTGCAGGCCTTCGACCCCTCGGCGGCCAGCTTGAGCGCCACATCGAGGTCCGCGGCCTCGATGATCCAGAAGCCGGCGATGAACTCCTTCGACTCCAGGAACGGCCCGTCGGTGAACATCGCCTCCCCACCCCGGTTATCGATCACGGTGGCCGCGCTGGGCGCCCCGAGGCCGCCGGCGAAGACCCAGTGGCCCTCGGCCACAAGCCGGTCGTTGAACACGTCGATCGCGACCTGCTCCGCCGGGGTAGCCAAGCCAGCCGTGTCAAAGATCACGGAAATCATGTACTGCATCTCGGATCACTCCTGTGCTTTGGGGGCACCCCTCGTGGGCGGCCACTCACCCCTACAACGAACACCTCCGCCCCGATCCGACACCGCCTCCCGGATTTCTTTCAAGGAATTTCTGGTACGCCGGTTGTAAGCGATCGACAGCGCGACGGTTTCGGGGCGACTGCGCTCCACTTCCTCGTGTGCGCGTCCAGTGCGGACGAGCTCTGGGATCAGATCGATCGCGAAAACCATCACTAGTGTCCTCCGTCTGAAATTCGTTTCCAAAACACCCTCTACGATCTTGTATTTGGTGGTCGGTCCTCGAGGATCAAGTCATGGCGCGACGAGGACGACCCACAGCAGAGCTAATCGTGTCGGAGGAAGAAACGGAGACGCTGGCGCGGTGGGTCCGGCGGCCCTCCAGCGCGCTTGGACAAATAGCCAGCGGCGGGTTGCTCTAATGTCCGCGGACAAAGTTTGTAGCCCGATGCGGCGTCGGTCCAGGGGGTCTGTCTCACCGGTGAATGTCGCAGTGTTGGGCCAGGTAGGTGCGGAACGCATGTTCGATTCTGATGATGACCTTGCCGCTTCGGTGCCAGGCCGCTTCGGTGCCAGGCCGCTTGGTATCGGCCGGCGGCTGGTCGAGCCGGGTCAGTCTTCGACGGGGGGCCGGTACGCCAAGGACCCTTGCCGATCCCCAACTCGGGACGTACAATTTTCTGTACGTACAACTTTCCGTACAAACGAGGAGGATGCCATGAGGACAATGACTTACTCGGAGTCACGTGCACGGTACGCAGAAGTTCTCACGGCTGTGGCGGAGGACAGGGAAGAGGTCGTCATCACACGCGCCGGCCACGAGCCGGTGGTGATCGTCTCCTTGGATGACTACCAGTCACTCAAGGAGACGGCATACTTGCTTCGCAGCCCGGAGAACGCGCGCCGACTGCTGATCGCCATCGACCGGCTCGAGAGCGGCGGCGGCGTCGTCCGGAACCTTGCGGAGTGAAGCTCGTCTGGGACGAGAACGCCTGGCAAGACTACGTATGGTGGCAAACCCAGGACCGCAAGATACTCAAGCGCATCAATACCCTGATCCAGGACATCGCCCGCAACGGGAACGACGGCATCGGCAAGCCTGAGCCCCTGAAGCACGGGTTTCAGGGCTACTGGTCGCGGCGCATCAACGACGAGCACCGACTCATCTACAAGGTTAGCGGCGACGAGATCCGCATGGCTCAATGCAGGTACCACTATTGAGGCCTCGAGCAGACTGGGGCAGTTACGGAACACACGTTTTCGAGCCATTCGACGATGCTGCCCGCTCGGGCTTCACTGGGCATCGTGCCTGGCCGACAGCCGTGTCAGGGGCAGCGACGAGCGGGCCGGTGTCCCAGACGATCACTCGGGTTCGCGCCCCATCTCCTCACGCAGAATCTCACTGGACCGGGCTGCAAGATCGCCCTTGCCGCTGGACAGGGCGCCCACGAAGTCCGGCAGCGGCCACTCGTCCCCACCGTCCTCAGTCGGGGTATTCTCGCGCACCACAGCCAGGATCGGCGCCACCTGCGACTCGGGAAGCCGGTCGATTAGCCTGTGCAGCTCGTCCCGCACGATGCTCACAGACCACAGGATATGGCTGTAGTCGGCGGCCGACCCACTAGATCCACGCCGCGTACGACCTTGTGGCCCCGAGGCGGACGTATAGCCCCGGCCGCCACCACATCGACACCCTCGTCGCCGCACAGTTCCGCACCGCCCACTTCCCGCAGATCACGACCCTCGAGGACTTCAACCTCGACCACGTGCCCTCGCTGCGCCGCGACGTCCTCGCGCACCTGGCGACCGGCACGTTCATCTATAGCTCGGCGGCCCGCGCGCGGACGGCCTGACGGACCAGGTGGTCGCGCTCGGCGACGTCCGTGGCCCGGCGGGCGGCCTGCGTGTACGCCGCGCCGGCGGCCGGCAGATCGCCGTCGAGCTCGTGCAGGTGGCCGCGGACCGCATGCCACCGGTGGCGGTCGCCGAGCACCTCGCGCAGCCGGTCGGTCTCGCGCAGCCCCGCGACGGCACCGAGCACGTGACCGACCGCGACAGCGCGGCCCAGCACAGCGGCGGGGTCCTGGTGCACCGGGTCGTCGGTGAGGGCGACCAGGTCGTCGTACCAGGCGAGGATCTGCGGCCAGTCGGTCTCCGCGGCGCTTGCCGCGTCGTCGTGCAGTGCGGCGATGGCGGCCTCGACCTGGTACCGGCCGGGGCGCTCCAGCGCCAGCGCTGACTGCAGGACGCGCACGCCCTCAGCGATCTCGCGGGTGTCCCAGCGGCCCCTGTCCTGCCGGTCGAGGGTGACGATCCGGCCCTGCCCGTCGAGTCGCGCCGGGAGCCGGGCGTGGTTGAGGAGCATCAGCGCGAGCAGCCCCCGCGCCTCCGGTTCCTCGGTGGCGAGGGTGAGTTGGCGGGCGAGCCGGATCGCCTCGGCGGCCAGGTCGACCCGCCCCGCGTGCCCGGTCGTGTAGACGAGGTACAGGACGCGCAGCACGACCGCGAGGTCGCCGGGCTCGTCCAGGCGGCGCCCGCGCAGGCTGCGCTTGGCCCGGCTGATCCGCTGCGCCATGGTCGCCTCCGGGACGTAGAAGGCGTCGGCGATCTCCCGGGTGGTCAGGCCGCCGACCGCCCGCAGGGTGAGCGCCACCTGGGAGGCGGGCGCGAGATCGGGATGGCAGGAGCAGAAGAGCAGGAAGAGAGTGTCGTCTCCGGTCTCGGTGGTGGGCGGCTCAGGCTCCGGCTGTTCGTGCAGCGTGTCCTCGCGGGCGCGGCGGGCGGCATCGCTGCGGCGCGCGTCGATCAATCGCCGGGTCGCGACCGTGGACAGCCACGCACGCGGGTCCTGCGGCGGGTGCTCGGGCCAGACGCGCAGCGCCTCCATGAGCGCCTCCTGCAGCGCGTCCTCGGCGGCATCGAAGTCCTCGCCGCGGCGGACCAACCCAGCGAGCACCCGGGGGACGAGGGCGCGCAGCTCACCCTCGTCCACCCGGTCGGTCGGCTGGCCGGACACGCCGGTCAGACGCCGGACGCCGGAGCGGTCATGACCTCCCGGACGTCGATCCACTCGTAGAGCGGCTTGGCGCCGGGGCCGGGCTCGGAGGAGACGTAGGCCGCGATCTCCAGCGCGCGCTCGTGGGACTCCACGTCGATCATGTACCAGCCGGCGACCAGGTCGCTGGTCTCGGGATGCGGGCCGTCGGTGGTGACCGGCGCGGCGTCCGGGCCGCCGTAGCGCACCCAGGTGCGCGCGGGCACGAGCGCCTGGGCGTCGACGTACTCGCCGCGCTCCTCGAGGAGCTCCGCGACGTGGCGGAGGAAGGCCATGTGCGCCTCCACGTCCTCGGGGGCCCACTGGTCCATCGGGGGCACGGGACGGTGCGGCTCCGGGCCGCCGCGGTAGTGCTTGAGCAGCAGGTACTTCGGCATGGTGATCTCCTGATGTCGCGGCCGCGCCTTTCGCGGCCCTCGCCTGGTGAGCGGAGCCGGTCAGAGGTTCTCGACATGGAATCACGCATGAGGAGTTGTTCTCCGTCACCCGCTCCACGGTCTACCGGGCCCTCGCGCGCGCTCGCACCACGACCGCCTGACCGGGCACGGCCGCTACCCTGCACACGTCGGGTCAGCGTGGGGAGCCCGGGCCGGCACGAGCCGGCAGCCGCCAGCGCTGAGCCGAACGCACCGGCGAACACGCCCAGCATCCGCCACATCACGTTCGCCGTCGAAGACATCGAGGACATCCTCGCCCGCCTGCGCACCCACGGCGCCGAACTCGTCGGCGAGCTGGAGCAGTACGAGGACAGCTACCGGCTCTGCTACGTCCGCGGCCCCGAAGGCATCATCGTCGTGTCAGATCCGGCGACCGTGGCAGCGATCATCACGGCCGCCATAAACGGGTCCCGGTAGGACCGGTCGAAGACCGCTTGCGCGTATATCCCATAGCGGTCGCTCGCGATGATGCGGTCGAGGTGCCAGTCCGGCGCGAGCCCTTGGTCGTCACTGAACGGTGATGGAGTTGCTGAGATCGTCGCTGGGGAGGGCGACGAAGGTGACGGAGACTGAAACCACCGCACTCGCCGCGACAGTTGTGCGCTGGTTGATTAACACAGACATCATCGCCGCAGAAGCCACCGATTGTGTGCTCGGCGCAGATCTCGGCTACGGGCCGGGACCGCGCCACGCCCTGGCCCTAGCCGAACCCGATGATTACCTCAGCCGACTGAGAACCAACGGAGTGACGGTCACAACAGGACGTACCGCATTCCACCCCGTCCAAGGCGAGCTTGGCCCGGTGGTTTGCCCACACTGTGATCAGACGATGCTGCTCGAAGACGCAGGGACAGGGGCAACGACCAAGCAATGGGAGGTGTTCAGCGACGCGATCGGCAGCTGGCACAACGGCGGACCAGGCGACGTGGCTTGTGCGAGTTGCGGACAAGTAGGCCTCCTCAACGACTGGCGATGGATCGGGGACTGGCCCTTCGCGTCCGGATTCCTCGGGTTCACCTTCTGGAACTGGCCTCGGTTGTCTGACGCCTTCGTCGCCCAGGTGGCCGAGAGGTTGAGGCATCGGGTCGTAGTAACCCGCGGCAAGCTCTGACCCGAGAGCGCGCCGAGGCCGCACTTGGCCCGGCTGACCCTCGCGACCGGCAAGCACCCACACATCGAAGGAGGGCGTCCCGGAGTCTCCATCGCTGGTGGATCTCGCAGGTCCGCCGCAGGGGCGGGTGGCAGGATGGGCTTTAGCCCATACCCTTCGATGGGAGGAGGTGCGCAGCGATGGGAAGCACGTTCGACGACTACGCAGCTGAGGTGGAAGCCCGCGCCGACGACCTTCAGCGCGGCGTCCTCGATGTCTACACCGAACACTTCGACGCTGAACGCCGACGCCTCTTCGAGGTTCCTCGGCAGCTGACGGCAGCCCGGGAAGCGGCCCACATGACCCAGCGGCAGCTTGCCCAGGCGTGCGGAGTCCACCAGTCCGAAATCAGTCGCATCGAACGCGGGCAGATCAGCCCGACTTTGGACACCCTCACCAGGCTGGCGGCCCCCCTCGGTGTCCGACTCGCGATCGTCGATGCCGATGGACGCCCCATCTCCGCCTGAACCCCGCCGGCCGCAGCCCATCACCACGGTCACAAAGTTCATCGTGGTACGGGTCCCGTCCCACCCGGACTACGGAACGTACGTTCGAGATGGGCTGCGGAGCCCCGGTCACGGTCTGGGATGCCGCGGGTCGGAGCCTGACAGTCACCGTCGAACCCGCGGCATTGCCCCTACCTACACACGAGAAAGGGACACTCCCGCAACTGGATAACGCCGACCGCGCCGGCCCCGACCACCCGGCGTGATCACGCATGCCCGCGGCCGGCGTCAACCGCGACGTGTACCTCGACGTGCGCCGGCACGTGGAGATCACCGCCGTCCGCGTCGACGTCCATGGCCGCGAGCTCGCCACGTACGCATCCCTCGGCGGCAAAAGCGGCGGCGAGACACAGGAGCTGATGGCGTTCGTTGTCGGCGCCGCGTTGCGCTACCAGCTCGGCGACGAGGACCGCCGGCCACGATTCGCCCCCGTGTTCCTCGACGAAGGCTTCATCAAGTCCGACTCCGAGTTCGCCGGCCGGTCGGTCCAGGCGTGGAAGAAACTCGGATTTCAACTGATCGTCAGCGCTCCACTCGACAAGGTGACCGCGCTCGAGCCAGCCATGCCGCTCATCCTCACCGTCACCAAATCCTCAAAGGGCTACTCGCACGTGACCCGACTACGCGGTGTCGACGACGAGACCCCGGTCTCCGTTACCAACCCGGCCGGGCCACGCACGTGAAGACGCCGGAGCAGGTCGTAACCGAGGTGACCGCCCGGCTGCGCCGCACCTGGCCGCAGGCGGCGAACCACACCGCGCTCCGCCGGACCGCCCAAGCTGAAGAGCAGACACCGGGGGTTATCAACCCGCCGGCGTGGCCCCACTCCTTCCCCCTCGGAGCACCGAACAAGGCAGACCTCGAACAGCACTTCGCCGCCTACCAGGGCCAGGCACTCGCCTGGCGGCAATGGCACACCCGCCACGCCGGACGCGGCGTCGACCTTGTCGACGCAACACGCCGGGTTCACAGCACTATTCAGGCCATCCCCACACACCTGCGGGTGCAGGACGTCGAGGCGGCTGCTGCGCTGTGCGGCCACGACTGGACCACACGCCTCGCGCGGGGCAGGAACCGCGCCGGCACCTCCGTCCCCGAGCTCGCCGGTCTAAACACGCTGCCAGTCTCGCCGGCGCACCCGGCACGCGTCCACCTCACCTACCTCGACCTACACCACCGCGCGGCCGGTGGCCGGCACCATGACTGCATCAGCATCGGCGACCGCGTCCAGCTGGGGTACGAGCCGCAGGTGGTCGTCATCTCGGAGAACAAGGACACCGCCGTCGGTTTCCCACCGGTGCCCGGCGGAAAACCGCATCGTGACCGTAACCGCCGTCGAGCACCGGTCTGACGCGTGCCGCTCGCGCTGACCGTGAGACTCGACGCGTAACAAAGGCCCGGCGATGAACCCATGGTCCTTTCCAGGTCCTCGGCCGACGGGGAAAGTAGCGACTGCTCAGAAGCGATGATCGGATGAGATGATGATGAGCCGTGCCGAGTAGCCGGAGCTCGCGCGGCCGTGAACCAGAAGATCGCGAGATGACGGTGCGCGAGATCTTGATCGAAGCGCCTGCCGGTACTGAAGGGCCGGAAGAACCTCGACCGAGCTGGCAGACTGCTGGCATTGCAGGTAAAATACAAGCATGACTGCGATCACGATCCGCGACGTCCCGGACCCGGCTCTGGAGGCGCTGAAGCTCAAGGCCGCGCAGTCGGGCCGCAGTCTGCAGGCCTACCTGCTCGACCTGGTCACCCGAGATGCCCGTACGCCGACCCTCGCGGAGATGATGGCCCGCCTCGACCGTGAAACGCACGCCGAGCTCGCTACCTCGGACATCCTGGCCGCGATCGACGAGGGCCGGGAACGCGGGTGAGCAGTCCGGCGGCCGTGATCGACTGCTCGGCGCTGATACGTACGTTGACCGATCACGGTCCGACCGGGCACGCGGTGCGCCACCGGCTCGCCAGCCTCGCGTCGCTCGTCGCGCCCGGATTGCTCGACTACGAGGTGGTCTCGGCCCTGTTCGGGATGGTCCGCGGTCGGAAGCTCACCGCACGGGAGGCGGAGAAGGCCATCGGCGACTACCAGCTCCTACCGCTTGTGCGGCACGAAACGCTGATCCTGTGGGCACGCGTCCGCGACCTACACCACAACCTCAGCGCCTACGACGCCCAGTACGTCACCCTCGCCGAGACCTTGGGATTGCCGCTGATCACCAGCGACGCCCGCATCGAACGCAGCGCCGTCACCACGTGCCCCGTCGAGGTCTTTGCATGACGCGGGAGCCAGGTCACAGCACCTGATAGGCGGATGGGTAGGCCCCGAACGTTTGGGTGATCAGGCGGCATCGCGCGGCCAGGGCATCCGGAGACTACTGCGCGTCGAGCAAATCTCGAACGGCTTCGCCGAGTACCGCAGCGCCGTACGGCACAGCGGCGCTCCAGTCGCTGGCCGCCGATTCACCGGCCGAGTCGGAAACCCACTTCAGTGCCCGCACCGGAGTGCCGAAAGCCTGGCATGCCATTGCGACCGCATAGCACTCCATGTCCACGATCGTCGCGTGTTTCCGCAGCGCCGCACGCCGTACCTCGTCCGCGATGAACGTGTCGCCGCTGGCGATCACTGATCCGTCCCCACCATCCAACGGGACCTGGTCCTGTACAGGAATACCAAGCGCCAGCAGCGATACAGCGCGCGGACAGGGTGGCGAGGTCCCCCGGTGGGGGCTCGCCGTATACGCGATGCACGGCTTTCAGAAGCTCGGCGTCGTCGGGCAGCACCTCCATCCGCCCCAGCCCTCGGATCATCACGAAGGTAGCTGACCAGCGGCCGATTCCAGGCAGTGAGAGCAGAAACCGCTCGACCTCCCTCACCGAAGCTGACCTTCACCACGCGAATCTCAGCAATGCGATCCTTGCCCACACACGCCTGCCGGGGGCGAACGTGAGTGAGGCGCACATGCAAGGATCGAACCTGCGTGGCACCGACCTGCGTGGCGCGAACCTCACTGAGGTTGCTGGGCTTTCCCAGGACCAGCTGAACCAGGCGTTCGGGGATCGCGAAACCCGCCTCCCGTCCTGGTGGAAATGGAACGTCACGCGGCCGGTCCTGTGCCGGGCCGCGCTGGGTGTCCATGCCTCGACCGCTCTTCGTCGCCGTTCGGAGGTCATGACCATAGTCTCGATCCGGTCCACAGCCAAGGGGCGGACGACGCGTTCGCGCGGATTGTCGGGAAGGCTGAGATCTTGACATCGTCGGCCGATTCGCCGTTCTCGAGGCTCGTGCGGTCCTGGTTTCCCTCAGGTTTCCTTCGGGGTGACGGCGACCTGAGGTACTTGGGTACCATGGTCCTGGGAAGATGAGGATGGCTATGACGACCGTCGGCGCCCGACGCCAAGCACCCTTGAAGATCGACCCCGCGACGGACGAGCTGATCTCGCAGGCCGCTCACTTCCTCGGCATATCCAAGAAGGACCTCGTGGCCGAGGCGGTCCGGGCATACCTCGAGCAGCGCCGTGCGGAGATCCGCCGCGGGATGGTCGAGTCGATGAAGGTGCTGGACGGCTCGCTCACCGCCAGCGTCGCAGCCCTGACCGGCCTGTCGCCCGAGCGGATCGAGCAGCTTGGCGGCGCCGGCGACTGGGACGAGTGAGTTATGCCGGTCCGTCCCACCCTGCCGGCTCTGCTGTCGATGTTGCCGGCGTCGGGTTCACTCGGCAGCGTCCCTGGTCAGCAGCCGTGCGGCGACCGGGCGGACGATGATTTCAGGACCTTCAACCAAGATCGACTGGTTCTTATTCTGGCGCGTCAGGTCCACCACGTTACCGATCAAGCCTCTGACCTGCGTGAATGCGGTTTACGATCTATCGCTTAGAGTCTGTTTTGAATCTTCTGTCCGGGCGATCCACGCCCAGCCGGCCCCCGGCTGCGTTGTCGGCCAAACCGATACAACTCATCCGGTATCGTTCGCCCCCCACGACACCGCTCCGCGCTGCCCAGTGGGACCCTGCTCGCCTTCCGCCTTGCCGGGAACCAGCTGGACGCGACTCGCTGTCCGAACCCAAGATTCAAAACAGACTCTAACGAAAACACGACTGTCGTCCACGGCCAGACCGTGGTATCCGCGCGGACTGAGCAGGGTGTGACTCCAGACCTCGGCGCCCGAATGCTTGTCCCCCACCCAGACCGCCGGATCGGGCGAGGTCGGGCCCCGCCATGACAGCTCACGACGTCGCAACGTATATGCGCGGGCACTGTACACCGACCTTCGGTGACCGCCTGCTAGCGGCACTGACGAACCGCGCACGTTCTAGCTGAGAGTGTTCGAGGTTGACTTCGCCCGCGCGCGAAGTCCTACGGTTGGCTCATGACCTTGATATCGGTCGGGGCGGCCGCCGAACTGTGCGGCGTGCGTCCCAACACGCTGCGCTACTACGAGCGGATCGGTCTGCTCGGCCCGGTGGGTCGTGACGGTTCCGGCAGGAGGGTCTACGACGAGGGCACCCTCGCGACAGTTCGGTTCGTCATCCGCATGCGCGGCACCGGGATGCCGCTGCGGGTGCTGTACGAATACCTGGAGCTGACTCGCCAGGGCGGCCAGACAGCCGGCCGGCTACGGCAGATCCTGGAGGAGCAACGTCTGCGGCTACGCCGCCAGCGGGCGCGGATCGACGACTGCCTGGCGACGATCGAAGGCAAGATCGACGCGTGTCCGCGGCCGGCTGACGCTCGTTCGTCACTCCTCGCCGGCGTAGGTGCTGGGGAGTCGGCGTGAACACCGGGGACGACGGGCAGGGTTCGCACGACGGACACCTGCCGAACGACGGGGCCGGCGTGCCACACCGCTGGCTCGGTGGCGTGCTGGCGGTTGGGTCGCTCGGCTTGGGCTGCATGGGCATGAGCGGGTTCTACCGGCCGGCAGACCAGGCCGAAGCGCGGTCGACGCTGCTGCATGCCCTCGATCGCGGTGTGACCCTGCTCGACACCGCCGACGTCTACGGCCCCCACACCAACGAGGAACTGATCGGGCGGACGGTGCGGGGCCGTCGCGACGAGGTCGTCATCGCCACCAAGTTCGGACTCACCCCCGGTGACGGGTACGGCGGCTTCGCTATCAACGGCCGGCCCGAGTACGTTCGCCAGGCCTGCGAGGCGTCGCTGCGGCGGCTCGGCGTCGATCACGTCGACCTCTACTACCAGCACCGGTTGGACCGGAGCGTGCCGATCGAGGAGACGGTCGGCGCCATGGCCGAGTTGGTCGCCGAGGGAAAGGTCCGCCACCTCGGACTGTGCGAGGCGGGCTCCGGCACGCTGCGTCGGGCGCACGCCACCCACCCGATCGTGGCGTTGCAGACCGAGTGGTCGCTGTGGTCGCGCGACATCGAGGATGAGGTTCTGCCCACCGCGCGCGAACTGGGCGTCGGCATCGTGGCGTACAGCCCGCTGGGCCGTGGCTTCCTCACCGGCGCCATCACCAGCGCCGACGACCTCGCACCGGCGGACCTGCGTCGCCAGATGCCGCGGTTCCAACCGGACAACCTCGCCGCCAACCAGCGCCTCGCCAAGCAGATCCGACAGGCCGCCACCGAGCACGGCTGCACTCCCGCCCGGTACGCGCTCGCCTGGCTGCTGTCCCAGGGGACTGACGTGGTGCCCATCCCCGGCACGGCGAACCGCGCCCATCTGAACGACAACCTCGGCGCGGTCGGCCTGGCCATCACCACCAC
Source organism: Protofrankia sp. Cas4 (assembly GCF_963555915.1). Taxonomy (NCBI): domain Bacteria; kingdom Bacillati; phylum Actinomycetota; class Actinomycetes; order Frankiales; family Frankiaceae; genus Protofrankia; species Protofrankia sp. Cas4. The sequence continues at coordinate 488 of NZ_CAUVXL010000210.1, read as the reverse complement.
CGGCCTGAGCGTCGCGGCCACCGGACGACGCGCCGACCCGGCGACTGTCCACATGGAACAGCCGTAACCCCGAAACAGCAGGAGACGGTGCGGCTGATGACGGCGGCGGCGGCCGAGAGACGCCTCTGACTACAGCTTCCGTGGCTGGGAAAATGCCGGTAGAGGGATCAGCGTGGCTCCGCCCGGACGGGGTGTTCCTCTCCCTCTCCATCTCACAGCGGAACGATCAGGCCGTCGGGTCACCTGAAGAAGGTGCGCCATCACGGCGGAGCATTACGACTCCTGGTCCGAGGAGCAGTCCGCGGGCATCGAGATCGTGGCCGGGATGGTCGTCGTGCGCCCTCGCGCGTCCAAGCGTCACAACCGCCTGATCAAGATCCTCGCAGTCGCGTTGGATGCCGCCGCCGGTCCGGACTGGAACGCGGACTTCGACGTCGATGTCCGGCTTCAGGACGTTCCACTCACGAATCGGCGCCCGGACGTCGTCG
>NZ_CAUVXL010000209.1:10254-13418 GCF_963555915.1 Protofrankia sp. Cas4 | reverse complement strand
ATCGCCATGTACGGCGGCCTCTATGAGCGTCACCCTGCCTACTTCGCGCTCCCGTTTGCACAATCACTCACCCTCGCCGGCTACATACTGCAAGGTTCCGGATCGACACACCGACTGCTTCAGGTGCTGTTGTTCGCGTTGAACATCACTACGGAACATCAGCTTCAGGAATTCGGTACGTTTATCGTTTCTCTGCTGCGCAAGGAACGGGACGAGAACCGCAGCGTCTTCGATGAGAGCTGGCAAGAGTTGACGGGAGCACGGGTTCCCGACGAACTCTGACGCAAAGCAGTGGGGTAACTGGTCAGGCATCTTGATCGATTAGTGTTGTTGCGGGCCGGGTCGTTCAGGTGACGTCCGCTGTGGCGGCGGGGTGCTCGCGGTGGTGACCGACCTATATGTTGATCATGTGCCGTCCGGGCCCCAGCCACCGCCGCCGTCGTATGACGAGCTCGCGGTGCTGGTCGTCACGCTGCGCCAGGAGCTGGCCGAGATCCGCGAGCGGCTCGCGGGCACCCAGGAGGCGCTGGCGCAGGCGAACGCCGAGATCGCGGAGCTGACGGCCCGGCTCGGGAAGAACGCGAAGAACTCCTCGAAGCCCCCGAGTACCGACGGGCTGGCCAAGCCGGCGCCGAAGTCCCGGCGGGAGAAGACCGGCCGCACGCCCGGAGGGCAGCCCGGCCACCCCGGCTCGACGCCGGCACTGGTCGACGATCCGGACCGCACGGTCATCCACGAGCCGGAACGCTGCCGGCGCTGCGGGGACGGCCTGGTGCTCGCCCCGGTCACCGCCGTCGAGCGACGCCAGGTCGTCGACGTCGTCGCGGTCAGCCGGACGGTCACCGAGCATCAGCTCCTCGAGCGCCGGTGCGGCTGCTGCGGAATCCCGAGCAGGGCCGACGCGCCCGCGGGGGTCGGCGCCCCGGTCCAGTACGGCGAGGGGGTCCGGGCCCTGGTCCGCTACCTCTACGGCGGCCAGTTCCTCTCGAAGGACCGGACCGCACAGGCGATGGTCGACCTGTTCGGGGTGCGCCTGTCGACCGGCACGATCGTCGCGAGCCAGGCCAGGGCCACCGCTACCCTCGAGAAGACGTTCCTGCCGCGGCTACGCGACCTGCTCGTCGGCGCCGACGTGCTCGGCCCGCGCTCGTCGGCCCATCCCTGCCCCACGTACGGCCCCCGACGAGGACGACGAGACCGACCGTGAGTCGGTCACGGTCAAGCGGCCACCGCTGGGTTCGCCGGTAGATCCGCCGGACGAGACCAACACGCCGGCCGGCGCGATGCGTTCGGCGCGCGCTCCGATGGTGCCCGGCTGGCTGCGGTCGCGTGCCACGATCCGCGCGGCCGCTCGCCAGACGGGCCGGCACGTCGGCTACGTCGCAGGGTTTCATAGCGTAATGAACATCACGACGGGAAAGTGTAGTTTCAACCGTCTAGTTGGCTAACTCCAGCATGCCCCGGAGCGGTCGAAGACAACCGTATTATCACGCATCGGATAAGCAACTTTCCACTATGGATGCCCACGTGCGAGCATCACCCCGTCCCGCCCGGGTGTCGCCTCGTCCGGACTACCACGCCGGTACGGTGGATGCCGATGGACGACGTTGAGTGGCGCCGCTGGCTAATCGACCTGGTAACGGTCGGCGCGACGGAGTTCGACGCCGAAACCACAGGTGAGTGTGTCATCGGCTCGCGCGGACGCACGGCAGGATCACGCGTCACCGTGGCCGGCGGCGGCCCGGATCGATGGCTACGAGTAGTCACCGAACGCCTTGGATGGGGTGGCGGGCCGACCTGGATTGGCAACATGGAAGCGAGCGCGGTCCTGGGCGTTGCCCGGCCGGAGGTTCTCGCTGTCACAGAGTGGGAGGAGGCAGGCCGCCAGGTCCGGACCGAGCTCATGACCTTGGCCCCCGGTGGTCCGCTTGCGTCCGATATCGCCCTGCGCGAGCACGTCTCGCTGGATGCGTCCTGGTGGACGGCCCTTCGCCGGTCGGTCGACGTCCTGGCTGCCAGTACTACCGATCGGGTGTGCCTTGACGCCGATCTCATCCGACATCGGTTGTTAGCCGCGTTCGGCGTGGAGATCGCCACGGAGTCGATCGTATGGAGCACGGCGCACGGGGATCTCCACTGGGCGAATATCACCGGCCCTATCTGCTGGCTGCTTGACTGGGAAGCGTGGGGCGCCGCACCGGCCGGCTATGACGCTGCCACGTTGTACTGTTCGAGCCTGCTTCAGCCCGAGATCGCCGATCAGGTCTTCACAGTCTTCGGTGACCTGCTCTCTTCGTCGGCCGGCGCCGTCGCCCACCTGGTGGCGGCGGCAAAACTTCTTGGCCTGGTCGAGTACGGCGACCACCCCGACCTGGCGGCGCCTCTGCACCGGCACGCACGGAGAATCCTGCGGCGCCACTATCCGGAGTCCTTGGGTGAGTAGGTCATCGAGTCGGGCTACGACGTCAGACCTCTCCGTCAGTTCCTGTCAGTTCGAGCCTTTTGGCGGGTTTAAGCAGATCGTGAAGCCGGCGTGCAAGCCGAGGACGTACCAGGGTTACGAAGTGGTCGTCCGGGTGCACCTGGTTCCGGCGCTCGGCAAGAAGAAGCTGAACAAGCTGACCGGGGCCGACGTGAGGCTGTTCCTCCGGCGGCTGGAGAACATGTGTCTGTGCTGCATCCACAAGACGGACCAGAAGCGGGCCGAGGGCGAGCGGCGGTGCTGTGCGGTCGGCCGGTGCTGCAAGTCGTTGCCGTCCGTCCGTCTGCGGCAGCAGGCGCACGCTGTGCTCCGCAATGCGTTGGAGGCGGCGGTACGGGAGGAACGGGCGCACGTCGGGTCGGATTGGGTTGAGACGGGCGACGTCTTCACGAGCGTGATTGGAACGCCGATCGAGCCGGACAACCTCCGGCGGAGCTGGTACCCGCTACGTGAGAAGATCGGCGCCGAAGGCGTTCGTTTTCATGATCTCCGTCATACTTGCGTGACCTTGCTCCAAATGCGCAATGTTGCATCTGATGCAACATTCGGCAGAATCCGCGATTGCGCGGTGGCAGGGCTTCTCACGCCGGCCGATCTGTCGGCGAGCCGCTGTGATGGCTGGGCTGACCTGGGCCGACGGGTCGATTGTTGCATCGAGTGACGCGATGTTGCATCGAGTTTC
>NZ_CAUVXL010000209.1:0-9844 GCF_963555915.1 Protofrankia sp. Cas4 | reverse complement strand
GTTGCATTGGGCGCAACGATGTTGCAACTAGCACAAGCGGCACCGAGGAGAAGAGCCCAGGCCAGTCGCCTCGTCTGCGCGTGCTGCGCACCAGGATCGGCAGTGCCGCAGGCTGATCCAGGACAGCTAGAGCTCCGCGAGCCTGGACCGCCGGCTCCCGAGTCGTACGCGGACCCAGGAATCGATCATGACCAGCCGAGGAATACAACGCGGTTCGAACATTGCCGCCTACCAGTTTGCACCTGGGCGTGCCGCCGCACACGGTTCGGGACATCGCCGGACACTCGGCGATCGAAGTTTCGATGACGATCTACGCGCCTACGTCCCTCGGCCAGATGCGGGACGCGTTGAGCAAGCTGGACGATCAGCTTCGCTGACGTTGCCGTCAGGGTTGCCGCCACATGAAGAAAACCCCCTTGGTCGAGCGAAGCTCGACACGGGGGGTTTCGGGGGGCTTGGCCCCCCGGTGGGCATCGCGGCTGGCACGAGGCTGCACGTCGGTGCGGCGAGTAACAGAAGTTAGCGCGTGGGCAGGGGCGGGGTCGAACCGCCGACCTTCCGCTTTTCAGGCGGACGCTCGTACCGACTGAGCTACCTGCCCCGGTGCAACCATCCTGCCGAACACGGCCCAACCAGGTCGCCCCAACCGGTGAGATCAACATTACGCTGACATCAACCGATGGTGCGAGCGCGGTCCTGACGGGATTCGAACCCGCGACCTCCGCCTTGACAGGGCGGCGTGAACTCCAGGCTTCACCACAGGACCATGCTGTGTGCTGTTCAGTTATATCACGATCTCGCTTGCGATGTTGTGCCTCTGTACGACTCTGCACCTGTGAGGCTCAGCGCCCCATCCCTCAGACCCACCACCGCGCCTGGCTGGCAGGGGCTTCGCTCAGGAGTGCAACAGCAGCATACAGGATGGCGGGGCGGTCCGGGGTGAGTGGGCCTGCACCTGCGCGGGGGCGGGGCACGTACCCCGCTGTGCCGTCGTCGGTCGACACCCACAACCTCCGGTGCCTCCCTCCTCGCACCTCGCGATCTACCCGCCCCGGCCCCGTTTCTTGATCCACGCCACTATTGCCCGGCGGTCCTACTCCGATCCTTTCCGGTCCCCACCGGTTGCCTACCCGGCTGGCGTCCCGCTAGAGCTGTCGGTGCCCGAGCCGTGACGGCCATGCGGCATGTTGAGCGCTTCGTCGCCGGAGTGCAGTTTGTCGATCGTGGCTTTGCCGTTGACGGTGGTGGTGTTGAAGGTGACAGAATCGCCAACCTTCAGGTCGCTCAGCTGCGCTTCACCGTTCTTGTCGATGTCGCTGTCGCTGGTGACCGCGTATTCGGTCGTGCTGCTACTGGTCTTGATGGTTACCGATGCCGACCCGACCGCGGTCACGGTACCGGTCTGATCGAGGGCGCCACCGTGCCTGACGCCACCGTGCCCGAAACCATGACCGTCGCCGTCGTTGTCCGGGGCGGTCTGGGTCGTCCCGGCTGATCCGCCCGGGCTCGGGCTCGGGCTCGAGGACGCCGCGGTGGCGCTGAGGGTGCCGCCCAGAATCGCTCCGGCCAGCACGCCGGCGCCGAGCAGCCCCGCCGCCTTGCCGAACCGACGTCGCTGCGGGGCCTGGTTCGTCGGGGATTCCGAGGACGGTGGGGATGGCGGTGCCGCCGCATCCCAGCCATACCAGCCAGGCTGATCCGTCATGTCGTGCCTCCTCCGGTACCGCCACCGTGGCGGTACCTACTCAGCGTGGTAGGTCGGGCTGGGCGCTACCTGACATCCGATTAGGAGAAGTTTAAGAGGTTGATGAAGGTCCGCTGAAAGGTCTTTTCGTGTCCTGTTTACCTGACAATCCTGCTCCGGTCGCCGTAGAGGTCTAGCAATGCGGAGGCACCCGGTGTGGCACCGGTTGCATGAGGAGGAACTGTGTCCCGCATTTTCCCGCGGTCGGCCGCCGCCGTTACGACCGGATTACTGGCCGCTGCCGTCATTGGTGGGGTGGCAGCCGCTGGCCCGGCCACTGCTACCGACAATCGTCACGGCCACGGGTCGACCCGACATGTGCTGTTGCTGTCCGTGGACGGCCTGCACCAGGCCGATCTGGAATGGTATGTCGCTCAGTATCCGGATTCAGCCCTTGCCCGCCTGGTCCGCCGGGGTACCGAGTTCACCCGGGCGCAGACACCGGTGCCGTCGGACTCGTTCCCGGGTCTGATCGCGCAGGTGACCGGTGGGAACCCGGCCACGACCGGGATCTACTACGACGACACCTACAACTCGCAGCTGCTGCCGGCGGGAACGACATCCTGCGCGGGTGTCAAGGCCGGTACCGAGGTCAACTACACCGAGGGCCTCGACCGCGACCCGACCTCGATCGACGCCGGTGCGCACCTGCCGGGCCTGCCCGGCGGCATCCTCGCGCTGACCGCGACACCGCAGACGCTGATCAACCCGGCCCTGCTGCCGGTGGACCCGACCACCTGCATGCCGGTCTACCCGCACTCCTACCTCAAGGTGAACACCGTCTTCGAGGTGGCGCGGGCCGCCGGGCTGCGCACCGCATGGTCGGACAAGCACCCCGCATACGAGATCGTCAACGGGCCGTCCGGTACCGGCGTCCAGGACCTGTTCACCCCGGAGATCAACAGTACCGCGATCGGCTTCGCTTCCGGTGACTGGACCAAGGACAACGCCGCGACACAGCAGTACGACAGCTACAAGCTGCAGGCGGTCCTCAACGAGATCGACGGCTACGACCACAGCCGGACGACGAAGGTCGGCACACCGGCCATCTTCGGGATGAACTTCCAGACGGTCTCCACCGCCGAGAAGCTTCCCCGCTCGGATGGTCTGACCGGCGGATACCTGCCCGGCGGCGTCACCCCCGGTCCGCTGCTCGCCCGCGCGCTGGGCTATGTCGACGCGAGCGTCGCCACGATCGTGGAGGAGATCCAGCGCCGCGGCCTGACCGGCAGCACCACGGTCATCCTGTCCGCGAAGCACGGCCAGTCGCCCACCGACCCGGCCGATCTCACCCGCGTCGCCGACGGACCGATCATCGACGGGTTGAACGCGGCATGGGCTGCGGGGCATCCCGGTGCGGCCCCGCTGGTGGCCTTCGCGGTCGATGACGACGTCCTGCAGTTCTGGCTCAGCGACACCTCGGCGGCGGCGACCGCGTTCGCCCGTACCTTCCTGCTCACCCACCCGGCGGCGGGCAAGACGATCGACGGCACGCCCACCACGTTGCCCGCCTCGGGCCTCACGGCCGTTTACGCGGGGGACGGGGCAGCCGCGTTCTTCGGCACCCGTCCCGGTGACCCGCGCCATCCCGATGTCGTGGGTGTCGTGACGCACGGCGTCGTGTTCACCGGCGGTACCGGCAAGATCGCCGAACATGGCGGGTCGGACCCGCAGGACCGTGACGTCGCGCTGGTCGTGTCCGGCGCCGGCGTTGAGCACCACGAGGTGGACGGGCATCGGGTCGAGACCACCCAGATCGCCCCGACGATCCTGGCCCTGCTCGGCCTGGACCCGGACGCGTTGCGGGCGGTACGGATCGAGCACACCCGGGCGTTGCCGCTGCGCTGAGGGATTTCTCCTCGGCAGGTCTGCGACAGCGGTACCTGAGGGCGGCCGGGACCACCCATTTCGGGTGGTCCCGGCCGCCGTCGGGAAAGGCCTCGACATCTGCCCGTGGGCACGTCGCGCCGGGGGCGCCGGAGTGGTCGTCATCGGCAGGTGGTTAGATCATCAGGTGTTTGTTGTTGCATACCTGTCCGCTTTTGGTTGTGCTGTGTGCTATGGGGCCGGTTCGGTGCTGCAGTCGGTGGGCGCGCGCCGGCTTGTCACCGCCGGCGCGCTCGATCCGCGTCTGCTGCCACGGCTCGCGCGACAGCTGCCCTACCTGATCGGGCTGGTACTCGACCTTGTCGGTTGGCTGCTATCACTGGTGGCGGTGCGATCGCTGCCGCTGTTCGCGGTCCAGGCGACCCTCGCCGGCAGTGCCGGCGTCACCGCGGTACTGGCTGCGGTGTTCCTGCGCAGCCGTCCGGGACCGGCGCAACTGCGCGCGCTGGCGGCGCTCGGTGTCGGCCTGATCCTTCTTGCCCTCACCGCGCAGCCCGCGCCGCCGCGTCCGGTGGGCACCATCGCGACCATAGTGATCGCGCTATTCGTTCCCGTCCTGGTTGCCGCCAGCGCGGCGGCGGGCCGATCCCTGCGGGGAGAGCGCGCCGCTGTGGTGCTCGGAGCGCTGTCGGGGCTGGCGTTCGGCGGGACCGCGCTGTGTGCACGGGCGTTGGACGCCGATCACACCCTCGGCGCTGTCCTCACCGACCCCCTTTCCTGGGCACTACTGGCCTACGGTCTGCTCGGGTTGAGTGCGTTCGGAGCCGCGTTGCAACGCGGCTCGGTGACGCTTGTCACCGCCAGCCAGGGCGCGGCGGAAACCCTCATCCCGGCCGCGATGGGGTTTGCGCTGTTGGGGGACCAGGTCCGTCCGGGCTGCCTCCCGCTTGCCGCGATCGGGTTCGTCGTCGCCGTGGCCGCAGCGGTCGAGCTCGCAATCCTCACCCCACCCGAGCAGCCGTCTGCGCCACCTCAGCCGGATTTGTTACCATCCGTCAGCCGGACACGGTGACTAAGAGCGACCGGCAATAGGGGACACGGCGTCGCGGGGGTCGTCGACCCGGTTGGGGATGCGCGGGGATAGCTGTGCCATCGTTGCCACCATGGCGACAGGTCAACTCCAACAGAACGTGCTTCGGGACCGTGCTCGACGCGCAATGAGCAAGGTCCCGGAAGTGACGGCGTACTTCTGGATCACCAAGGTGCTGACCACCGGCATGGGGGAGACGACGTCAGATTACCTGGCCCACCAACTCAGCCCGATGATTGCCGTCGGTCTCGCCGGCGTGTGCTTGGCGGCCGCGCTGGCGCTGCAGTTCTACGTCCGTCGATATGTTGTCTGGATCTACTGGACAGCAGTTGTCATGGTCAGCGTGTTCGGCACGATGGCGGCTGATGTCCTGCATGTCGGACTCGGCATCCCGTACCTCGTGTCAACCGCCTTCTTCATGATCGCGCTGGCCGCCATCTTCACGGTCTGGTATATGAGCGAGAAAACCCTCTCCATTCACAGTATCCACACCCGTCGCCGTGAGGCGTTCTACTGGGCCACGGTAATGGCGACGTTCGCGCTCGGTACCGCACTGGGAGACATGACCGCGACAACCGCGCACCTGGGGTATTTCTCCTCGGGTGTGATGTTTGCCGTCCTGATGGCCGTCCCGGCCCTGGCCTACCGGCTGGCTGGTCTGAACGGGATTTTCGCCTTCTGGTTTGCCTACATCGTGACCCGGCCGCTCGGTGCCTCCTTCGCCGACTGGATGGGGGTGTCGCATGGTCGCGGTGGCCTTGAACTGGGTACCGGTCCGGTCAGCCTGGTTCTGGCGATTGTGATCGTCGGTTTCGTCAGCTTCCTGGCGGTGACCCGCAGGGACGTTGCGCACCCGTCCGTGCCTGGCTGGCCCGCAACCCCCGCCCGCGGCGACGATCCGGCGGATGCCGGCGGCGTCTGGTAGCGCGATCTAGTCGTACCGGCTCGTGGCGGAATCCGGCGAGCGGCCGGGCGCCATATGGCGCCCGGCCGGCTTCCCGGTGGTTTTCTTTCCGTTTGGTCGCCTGCCGGCTAACCGTCAGTCGGCTGGGTGCTCTGGTACCAGGGCGACCAGTATGAGTGCCGGTGGCGGCCAGTGGCGGCGGCAGCGTCGGCGGCGGGGTTTCCGCTCTCGCTCCCACTCCCGACCGAGCTCCCACTCCCGACCGAGTCCGCCGACGGCGACTGTGTGGCGGTCGGAGCCGTGTTGGCGACGCTGCCGACCTTTCCAGACCAGCACGACTGCGATGAAACCCACGGCGTCGTACCCTGCTGGGCGTATAGCATCCGGGCGCGGTTCCACTGCTCGGCAACGGAGGCGTTCTGCGGCAGACCGGTCCCGCCGACTGACTGCCACGTGCTGGGAAGGAACTGGAACAGTCCGCCGGCGCCTATCGAATTGACGATTGTCGGGTTGCCGCCGGACTCGCACTGAGCAATTGCCGACAACGTCTGGTCGTCCGACGGTGCCGCGCTGGCGGGCCCCGAGATTCCAATGCCGACACCGCCGACGGCGGCGGCGAGTGCCGGAATGGTGATGAGCGCGCGGGTGTATCTACTGGTTGGTCTGCTGCCGCGATGGCGGGCGCGCGAACGGGACATGGCAATGCCCTTTCCCCACGCCTACGAGGTGAGCTGTCGGGTTCGGGCTGGGAAATGCCCGGCCGCATCGTGCGGCTTCACCCCAAGGACGCCGGGTGGCGCCCGGAAAGTGGTTCCCCCGCTCCTGCCGTTGGTTTGACGATCATCGGACGGGGCAGGACTCGGCGTGTTTCGTCCGATGCGTGCTTTCGTTGCGAAGGCACGGCGGAACCCTATCGGCTACGGCTGGTCGGCCGGCAAGGGGTGGTGAAGAAGCGCACAGTCGAACATCGACCCTTGATTTCGGTATTGATCACCATTAATGCGCGTGCGCGCGCGTTCATTTTAACCAGCCAGCACCGATGGAACGTTTCCGTGACATGAGTGCCACCTTTTGGCGCATATCTTGATGCGCTTTGTGAAAAGTCCGGTTGACCGGATGACACCCGATCTCTTGCGGTAACCGGTAGTTTGGTTACTGCTGTGACGCCAGCCGATCCGAGCTCGCACCCGCCCTGTCGGGCGTGAAGGGCCCGAACGAACCCAGTCCGGTGTTGATGAGCTGGGCCGCGCGGTGGACGTCGGCGGTCACCGCCTGGTGGACCTGTGCGGGTGTGCGGGTGCCGTCCAGGTATTTCCTCAGGCTCTGGAACTGAATGTGCCAGAGTTCGAGCAGAGCGGTTGCCGCGATCTGCGGTTCTGGGTCGTCTGGGTTCATCCCGGCCCGCTCAGCCATGAGCTGGGCGGCCACGGCGATGAGTCGGTCGGTCATGTCGCGCTGGTGGACTCGCAGCGCGGACGTGGACATGATCATATTGCCGAAGCGTTGGATCGTGGTGGCGGCCTCGACCGGGTCGTCCTGCATGTCCAGCCAGGACGTCATGCCGCCCAATTCACCGTCCAGGATTCGCAGCACCGCGTCGATCGGTGCGACCCCGGGCTCGGCCAGGCCGGTCCGCAGCGAGGCCATCGTCGCGTCCAGGCGGTCCAGGACCAGGGACTCCTTGGTGGGGAAATAGTTGAAAACCGTCTTCTCCGACACCCCGCACGCCTCGGCGACCTCCGACACTCGGACGGCGTCGAAGCCCCGATCCATGAACATCTGCGTCGCCGTGTCGGTCAACTGCTGGCGCATCAGGCGCTTCTTGCGCTCCCGCAACCCTTCGGCGTCGGGTGCCCCGGGCCCAGGGGTGTGCGCTGCCGTCCAGTCCACCGTGCGCCTGCTCATGCTCTCAGCGTAGTCCAGTCTCTGTAAAAGTTCTGCTACAGTAATTTTCTAGCTGCTGAAATTAAATCGCCTACGGCGCAAGGAGCCTCCATGAGCAACATCCGCATCGTGCGTGACTACCCGCATCCCCCCACGAGGGTCTGGCGTGCCGTGACCGATCCGGCGCTCATCCCGCTGTGGACCTCGACGGGCCAGGGGGGGCGGCCCGAGGGCTTCTCGACCGCGGTCGGCACCCGGTTCCAGTTCGTCGCGAAGCCGCGGCCAGGCTGGCGGGGGATCGTCGACTGCGAGGTCCTCGAGGCACGCGAACCATCCCTGCTCCGCTATTCCTGGGTCGGCGACCAGAACGGCGACGCGACGTACGTCACCTACCGGCTCGAGCCGCACGCGGGAGGTACGCGCTTCACGTACGAGCACACTGGCTTCACCGGCGTCGGTGGGTTCCTCCTCGCAAAGCTGGTGCTGGGCCCCGTCCGGAAGAAGATGCTCCGCGTGGGCCTCACAGCCGTGCTCAACGACGTCGACGACAACGGCATGTCTCGCCCCACCGCTGGTGGCAACGGCTGAGTCCAGTACACCCGGCTGTCCCTGTCCACCGCCTTGGGGACGGGGACCCGTGGCGTCGCCCCGCGTGACCCGGGCACGTTCGGGTTGCCGGGTGCGCGAAAAGAGCCATGATCGCACACCCGGCGGCCGACCGGTTGAGAGCGCCCCTCGGCTGACTAGATGAAGTCGAGCAACGCCGTGTTGACCTGGTCGGTGTGGGTCCAGGCGATGGCGTGCGGCCCGCCTTCGATCACGACGTAGTGAAGGTCTTTGATCAGCCCGGGGAGGCGGTTGCCGGTAGGGCCGATCGGCAGGATTCGGTCCTGATCACCGTGTACGACGAGCACCGGAATGTCGAGCTTGGCGACGTCGTCGCGGAAGTCGGTCAGCCAGGTCGAGATGCACGCGACGGCTGCGATCGGCGACCCGGCAGTGGCGATGTTCCAGCTCGCCTGGAGCGCCTGGTCGCTGACCAGGGTGCCGCCGTAGACGTCGATGTTGTAGAAATTGTCGAGGAACTGCTTCAGCCACAGGGGCCGGTCCGCGCTGGCGGTGGCGATGAACCCGTCGAACAGGCTCTGCGGTAGGCCCTCGGGGTTGTCCTCGGTCTGCAGCAGGAACGGGGGGATCGGGGAGACCAGCACCGCCTTACGCACCCGCGTCGAGCCGTAGGTACCCAGGTAGTGGGTGACGTCCCCGGAGCCCATCGAGTGGCCGACCAGCACCGCGTCGCGCAGGTCGAGCTTCTCCACCAACGCGTGCAGATCCGCGGCGAAGGTGTCGTAGTCGTAGCCGACGGCGGGCTGGCTGGAGTTGCCCCAGCCGCGTCGGTCGTAGGTGATCACGCGGTGGCCGGCGTCGAGCAGCACCGGAACCTGCTTCTCCCAGGCGCTGCCGCTCAGCGGGTAGCCATGGCTGAGAACGACCGGCGTCCCGGTGCCGTGGTCCTCGTAGTAGATCTCGATCGTGGCGGAATTCTCTTTACCGACAGCGACGTAGGGCATGTTGCTCCCCTTTCGTATGACCCGGCCGTGATGGCACACCCTCGCCCGAGCCGGACGTTCCCGGGCGGCTCTAAATATGCTGAAGGGGTTACGCCTTGGTCGCATCCTGTGGCCGCCTAGAGGCCATGGCTGCTGGCGAAATATGCCAAGCGCTGCCTGAGCGCATACGCGCTATCATGACGCGATGGCGACGATCCAGATCAGGAACATCCCCGACCAGGTGTACCTGACGTACAAGCAGCGCGCTCTGCGCGCTCGACAGTCCCTGCAGGATTACCTGCTGGGCAAGCTCGTCCAGGACGCCCAGCAGTCCACCCTCGAGGAGATCCTGGACCGTGCGCAGGCCAACGCGGTGGAGTCGGTGACCACCCACGACATCCTCACCGAACTGGACCGTGGACGGCCCCCGCTTTGATCGTCATCGATGCCAGCGCCCTCGTCAAGGTCCTTGTCGAAGACAGTCGCTCAGCCGATGCGGTACGCACACGGCTTCGTGGTGAAACCATCACCGCACCGAGCCTCATCGATGCGGAAATTCTCTCGGTCCTGCGGGGGCTAACCCTCGGCGGAAAGCTACCCGAACAGCGGGCACGTACCGCACTGTCGTTACTTACCACGATTCCGCTCCAACGCGCGCCGCTGCTCGCGCAACTTGCGCGAACATGGCAACTGCGTGCCAACTTCAGCGCATATGGCGCGTTCTACGTCGCTCTCGCGGAATTTCTGGATTGTATACTGATCACCAGTGATGCTCGCCTCTCCCGTGGCACCGGCGCCACCTGCCCGATCGAGGTATTCCTGTAGCCGCGATGCGGCCAGAGTCA
>NZ_CAUVXL010000208.1:0-16903 GCF_963555915.1 Protofrankia sp. Cas4 | reverse complement strand
GGACGATCCGGGCACTCGACCCCGGTGATCGGGCCGCCACCCACCGGGTCGCGATGGCTCACCGTCTGTGGCTGGAGTTGGAGGCGCTGCTGGGTACCAGACTCTACCGCCGCGTCGGCGTGGTGACCGCCTGGCCCGCCGGCGAGGTCGACGCGGTGGCCGCGATCGGTGCCGAGGTCGGTCTGTCGGTCGAGCTCGTCGAGCCGGACACGTTGCCGCATATGAGGTTCCCCGCCGGCTGGACGGGAGTGCTGGAGCACGACGCCGGCGTGCTGCTCGCCGACCGGGTCCTGACACTCGCGGCACGATGGCTGGACGCGCATGCCCTGGTGACGGTGCGACCGCGGCGGGAGATCGTCGCGGTCGACGCGGACGCGGGGCAGGTCGTCCTGGCCGACGGTGAGCGGCTGGGCGCCGACCTGATCCTCATCGCCGCGGGGCCGTGGTCGCGGGAGCTGGTCGACCTGCCGATGGTGCTGCACCGCCAGGCCATGGTGTATCTGCGGCCACCCGAGGAGCTGGCTCGCTGGTGGGAGGACGCGCCCAGTGCTGGGCGTATCGGCACCGACGGCCGGTCCTGGTTGCTGCCTCCGGGCGACGGAACGTTGCTGAAGGTCAGCTCCAGCGCGTTGTGTCGGGAGGTCGACTCGGTGGGCGACCGCGCGAGCCGGCCCGATCCGGCCGGGACCAGCTGGGTCGATCAGGTCGTGGCGGCGATCCTGACCGACCCGGACCGCTACCCCGTGCACGGGGTCAAGGAGTGCCACTACCTGGTCGACGCCGAGACGGGCGGGGCGAGCCTGGTCCGCCTCGGCCCGGTGGTGTGGGCACGCGCGGCCAGCGGGGGCGACGGGTTCCGCACCGCGCCCCTGATCGCCGCTCAAATTGCCGAGACCGTCATGAGGTCATCGCCGAACTGGAGGGAATACGCATGAACAGTTCCAAGAATGTGCTGTTGGTGATCGGCAGCGGGCTCAAGCTCTACCGCGAGTACCTGGTCAGCTCGGCCGCCGCACGGGCGCGACGGGCCGGACTCGACCTGGTTCTGATCAACAACCTCAAGCCCACCTGGCAGCACGACTACTTCGACGAGATCACTGTGATCAACGTCTTCGACCACGAGCTGCTGGCCGGGACGGCCCGCGAGGTGGCGGCCAGACACACGGTGGTCGGGGTGCTGTGCTGGGACGAGCCGTTGGTGATGTCCGCGGCCAAGATCGCCGCCGAGTTCGGCGTACCCGGCCTCAGTATTCCCGGCGTCCACGGCTGCCGGGACAAGCACAACACGCGTTCCCGGCTCACCGCCGCGGGTCTGCTGCAGCCGGGATTCGAGATGGCGGCCACGGCTGGGCAGGCCCGCGCGGCGGCGGAGCGGATCGGCTACCCGGTCGTGGTCAAGCCGCGCGCTCTCGGCGCCAGCATGGGCGTCGTTTTCGCCGCCGACGAGGTTGAGCTGGACGCCGCCTTCGCCGTCGCATCGGACGCGAGCCTGGTCGGCGACGAGTCCTACCGTGGTGGTGCCATCGTCGAGGGCTACGCCGTGGGGCCCGAGATCAGCGTCGACGCAGCCGTGCACAAAGGCGAATACCTGCCGATGTTCGTGGCCCGCAAGCGCACCGGCGGGCACCCCTATTTCGAGGAGATCGGCCACGTCGTCGACGCGGGCGACCCACTCCTGGGCGACACCGTGCTGATGGACACCCTGGCGCGGGCGCACCGGGTGCTTGAGATCGAGGATGGTATCACCCACGCCGAGGTGCGGCTGACCGAGCGGGGGCCGTTGATCATTGAGATCAACGGCCGGCTCGGCGGCGACCTGATCCCGTTTCTCGGCCGGACCGCCACGGGCATCGACCCGGGTGAGGTGCTCGTCGACGTCGCCATCGGGCAGCGGCCGGACATCGCCGCGACCCGGCGAACCGTCGCGGGAATCCGGTTCGGGTATCCGGAGCGGGACTGCCTGGTGCGCTCGGTCCGGGTGCCCGATGCCGCGCCCGGACTGGTCATCGCGTCCCGGATGGTCGAACCCGGTACCGCGCTGCGGCTGCCGCCGGGCGGCTACATCGCCCGTCACTCCTTCGTGGTGTGCCAGGCCGACGACGCGCTGACCTGCAACGAGCGCTTGGACGCGGCGAGCGCGCTGGTCACGGTGGACGCCGACCCGATCGCCCCACCCCCACCCGGCACAACCCTGGAAATGCCCGCCGGGCTACTGGACGTGGACGAATGACGATCAACTATGACGGGCGGACGTTCCGCAAGGCCGGCGGCGGGGACGGCACGGTTGCCCGGTACCAGCAGGACGGCGATCTGGTCTGGGCGGACTTCGCCGGTGGGCAGGTGCGCCGAGGCACCGTCACCGGTACGTGCGGGCCGGACGGCACGCTCCGGCTGGCCTACACCATGGTGCTCGACGGCGGCGAGGTGATCGCCGGGCACACCGTGAACGTCCCGCAGCGCACCACCGACGGTCGGCTGACGCTGCGCGAGGAGTGGGAGCGCTACGGCGCGCACGCGGCGACCGGGACGTCCTACCTCGAGGAGGTGGACTGAGATGGACGCCTGGTCGCGGCTGCGCTGTGTGGTCGACGGTCGGCTGCGGTTGCCGGGCGACGCCGGCTTCACCGAGGCGGGCAGAGCGTTCAACGAGCGCTACCGGCACGTGCGGCCCGCCGGGGTGCTGACGGCGGCGAGCGTCGCCGACGTCGCCACGGCGATCGGTTGGGCCCGCGAGCACGGCATACCGCTCGTGGCCCGGGGCGGTGGCCACAGCTACGCGGGCAGTTCGGTCACCACCGGACTGGTGCTCGACCTGTGCGGGCTGGACACAGTGCGCGTGGACCCGTCGACCGCGCTGGTCACAGTCGGCGGCGGCACCCGGATGAAGGCGATCTATGCCGCGCTGCGTCCGCACAACCTGGCGTTCCCGCTGGGCAACTCCGACGATGTCGCGATCGGTGGGCTCGTGCTCGGTGGCGGTGTCGCGGCGGTGTCGCGCGCGTTCGGCCTCACCTGTGACTCGCTGGTGCGGACCGACATCGTCCTCGCCGACGGCACGACGCTGCGCTGCAGCGAAACCGAGAACACCGACCTGTTCTGGGCCTGCCGGGGTGGTGGCGGCGGGAACTTCGGCGTGAACACCTCCTTCACCTTCCAGGCACGTCCGGTGCCGGACACGTCCACCTGCCTGCTGCTGTGGCACTGGGCATCCGCGCCTGCGGTCCTGGCCACGATGCAGGAGGTCATGCGGCACGCGCCGGAGGCGTTCTCCGCCCGGATCGGCGTGAGTCGCGCGCCGGGCGAGGACGGTGTGGTCTCGGTGATCGGGCAGCATCTGGGCCCGGCCGAGCAACTGCGGGATCTGCTCGGGCCCGCATTGGCGGTCGCCACGCCGTACCGGCTGGACATCGCGGACCGGACCTACTGGGAGGCCGCGGACTTTCTGCACCACACCACCGCGGGCGGTTCGTTCGCGGTGCGAACCCGATGCGTGCGGGAACCGCTACCCGAGGCCGGGGTGGCGACCATGCTGGCAGCCCTGGACAAGTGGCCGGGCGGCGGCAACCCGGACGGCGCCGGTGTCGCCCTGTTCACCTGGGGTGGCGCGATCAACCGGGTTCCGGTGGCCGATACCGCGTTCCCCCACCGGGACGTGCTGTTCCTGGTCTCGATGGACACCTCGTGGAGTACCGACGATCCCGTCGAGGTGATGGGGGACAACCTGGAGTGGCTGACCGGTCTGCACCAGGACATGGGCGAGTTCGCCCCGGACGCGGCCTACGTCAACTTCTCCGACCCTGACCTGGCCGGCTGGCGATCGGCCTACTACGGGCCGAATCTGGCGCGGCTGACCGAGGTCAAGCGCCGCTACGACCCCGACCGTGTCTTCCGGTTCGCCCAGGCGATCTAGCTCGTCCACAGCATCCGAGGGAGTGATCAGATGACCATCACCCAGACCCACCGTGAGATAGCACATGCCTGCCGTGAGACCGCCGCGGCCAGCACTGATACGCCAGCGCCACCGCTGACCGGTAGGGAGATTCTCGATCGCGCCCGGGCGATTGCGCCGCGACTGCGGGAGCGCTCCGCGGACATCGAGCGTGAGCGGCGGCTGCCCGCGGACGTGGTGGAGCTCCTGCGCGGCACCGGGGTGTTCCGGATGGGCTTCGGGCACAGGTGGGGTGGTCCCGAGACGTCCTCCGTGGAACAGACCGAGGTCATCGAGGCGCTGTCCTACGGCGACGCAGCCGCCGGTTGGTGCGCGATGATCGGTTCGGACACCGGGCTCTACGCCGCGTTCCTGGACGAGTCCGTGGCGAGGGAGATGTTTCCCAGCCTGGATATGATCACCGCTGGGCTGCTGTTCCCAACCGGGCACGCCGAGCGCGTCCCCGGCGGCTACCGGCTCACCGGTCGCTGGCAGTTCGGTAGTGGGATCACTCACAGCGACTGGGTGATCTCCGGAGCGTTCATCTACCGCGACGGCCGACCGGACCCGAGCCCGTCCGGCGACCCGCACGACTCGCGGCTGATGATGGTGCCGCGCGGGCAGGTGGAGGTCGTCGACACCTGGTACACCACCGGCCTGGCGGGCAGCGGAAGCTGCGACTACACGATCACGGACATCTTCGTCCCCGAGGAACACACCCTCGTCTTCGGTAGCGTGCGCAACGGCAGCGGGGCACTTGCCCAGCCGGAGGTGCACATGCGCAACATGCCCGGCGTGCCACTGGGCATTGCGCGGGCCGCGCTCGACCATGTCCGCGAGATCGTCGCCACCCGGGTACATCCGGTCAGCGGCGCCGCGGCCGACGACTACCGCATGCAGGTCGCCATCGCCGACTGCGAGGCCGACTTCGTCGCCACCCGAAGCGGGGTGTACGCCAGCATGCAGCGCCAACACGAGGTGCTGGCCGCCGGGGGAAGCCTCGACGATCTCACCCCGGACGAGCGTGCCGCACTGCCGCTGTCGCGCCGGCACGCCTTCCGGACGGCGCGGTCGATCGTGGGCCGGCTCTACGACCTTCTTCAGACCAGCTCGATCTACCGGCCGTCTCCGCTGGACCGCTGGCTGCGCGACACGAACACGATGTGCCAACACGTTGTCGCCCAGGATCGGATCCTGCAATCGGCCGGCGCCTATCTGTTGGGCGGCAGGCCTGGTTTCCCGCTTTGCCTGGGCATCGCCAGCTGAATTCGGCGGCAATTGATTGTTCCGCCTGGACCTGAATGGCAGTCAACTCACGGTTCTGTTGAAATCGGTCCCATTGATGCCGGATGTGCACTGGTGGCCGTATGCGAGAAGCCGTCGTCATCAGTCACCTCATCGTGAATGGAGAAGATATGCGATCACTGTCACTTCGAACTGCCGCCGTCTTCGCGGTGCTCGCCGCGCTGCTCGGCGCGTGCGGCAAGACCGACACCACTACCAGCACCGCTGGACCTGTCAACACCGCCGGTACGGTCAGCACCGCCAGCAGTGATGCGATCATCAGCTACAACGAAACCGAACCGGAGAACCCGCTCATCCCCGGAAATACGACGGAGGTCGGCGGCATCGGTGTCCTCGGCGCCTTGTTCAAGGGCCTTGTGGAGTATGACGCGAAAACCGCCGCGCCGCGCAACTCCGTCGCCGCATCCATCCAGACGAACGATGCGAAGGTCTATACGATCAAGCTTAAGTCCGGGTGGACCTTCCACGACGGAACGCCGGTCACCGCGAGGAGTTTCGTCGACTCCTGGAACTACACCGCGTATTCCCCGAACGAGATGCAGGGTGCGAACTACTTTTCGCACATCGAAGGTTTCGGTCAGGTGAACAACGCAACGGCGGACGGCAAGCAGCCGGCCACGCTGCCCCCGGCAAAGGAGATGTCGGGCCTGAAGGTCGTTGACGACCGCACCTTCGTCGTGACCCTTTCCGCGCCGTTCTCCACGTTCGCCACCCAGCTCGGCTATGCGGCCTTCTTCCCGTTGCCTGCAAGCTTCTTCGCCGACAGAAAAGCCTTCGAGGCCCATCCGGTCGGCAACGGCCCCTTCCAGTTCGTGTCCTACACGAAGGGCAAGAACATCCTCGTGCAGCGCTACGACAATTTCGCCGGGGAGAAGCCGCACATCGACGGCATTGATTTCCGGTTCTACCCGAACCTGGACGACGCCTACGCGGACGTTTTGGCGAACAAACTCGACTACCTCTCGTTCACACCGTGGTCGTCAACGGTCAACAACAAGATCAAGACTGATCTTCCCGACACCCGCCGCGTTGCCTACAAGTACCTCGGATATCAGGCGATCGCCTTCCCTCTCTACGACAAGCGCTTTGTCGACCCGAACCTGCGGCGGGCCATTTCGATGGCCATCGACCGGGTTGATCTCATCAAGAAGGTCTTCAACGGTGCTCGGACGCCGGCCGACGGCCTGGTAGCGCCGAATGTCCAGGGCCATGTCGACAACCAGTGCGGGGAACTGTGCACCTACCAGCCTGAGAAGGCCAGGCAACTGTTCGATGCGACCGGTTTCCAGGGACCGATCGTGCTCACCTCCAATGTCGACTCCGCCAACCAGCAGTGGATGGAGGTGACGTGCGCGTCGATCCAGAAGGCGCTTGGCCGGGAATGCACATTCGTGTCGGTGCCGACGCTCGGTGCGTTGCGTAAGAAGCTCAATGACCACACGATGGACGCGATCTACCGTTCCGCCTGGGTAGCTGACTACCCGTCGATCGAGAATTTCCTCAACCCGTTGTTCAAGACCGGTGGCTCGTCCAATGTCGGTCAGTATTCCAACCAGGCGGTCGATGCACTGCTCACCCGTGCCGACGAGGCGCCGTCGGAGCAGGAAGGCGAGCAGCTGTACCAGCAGGCTGAGCGGCTCGTACTGCAGGACATGCCGACGATCCCGATCTGGTTTCAGAGTGCCACGGCCGCATGGTCCTCGCGGTTGCACAACGTGGTCCCCACCCAATTCCGTGAGCTCGATCTGACCAGCGTCACGGTGTCCTAGAAAGGCTCGGGGCCAAGGGCCGCACGACAAAATCAATGATCATGCGGCCCTTGGCCAGCCGACCCACTCCGCGAATTGCCGGCCCCGCCCGATCATCGATGTCGATCAACGGTTTCGGCACATCCAACCTGCGACGAACCCGACCAACAAACCATCAGGTGGAAATATGACTGACCAAGAGATCGACGTACTGGCGATCGGAGCGGGGCCGGCGAACCTGGCACTCGCGGTGGCAATCGAGGAGTCCGGTTCGCGCGAGCTGGCCGAGAGCACCCTGCTGCTGGAGCAGTACCCGGACGTCAAGTGGCAGCGGAATCTGTTGCTTCCGTGGGCGCGCAGCCAGGTCTCGTTCCTCAAAGACCTGGTGACCCTGCGCAACCCGCGGAGCCGGTTCTCTTTTCTGAGCTTTCTGCACGAACGCGGACGCCTTGACGAGTTCGTGAACCTGGGCACCTTCAACCCGTACCGCTGGGAGCTCTCGGAGTACCAGCAGTGGGTTGCCGACTCCTTGGACCATGTGGGCATTCGCTACGGCGCCCGCGGCGAGATCGTTGAACCGCGACGCGCGGGTGACGGTACGATTATCGGCTGGACCGTGACCCTTGCCGACGGCGACCGGCTGCATTGCCGCGATCTCGTCATCGGCACCGGCCGCGACCCACACATCCCTGATGTCTTCCACAACCTGCCGCCGGACCGGGTGATCCACAGTACCCAGTACTGCACGCGCATCGCCGAGCTGGCCACTGACCGACCCATTCGGCCGGTGGTCGTGGGCGGCGCCCAGAGCGCGGCCGAGATGTTCATGGCCCTGCACAACGACCTGCCGTTGAGCACGCCGACGATGGTGTTGCGGTCGATCGGTCTGGCGAATTACCAGACCAGCAAATTCGTCAACGAGCTGTTCTTCCCGTCCTTCATCGATGATTTCTACAACGCCGGCGCCGAGGTACGCCGGCAGATTCTCGACGAGATGCACCTGGCGAACTACGCTGGCCTGGCTCCGCCCTTCCTCGATGAAATCTACTCCATGCTTTACCAGCAGAGGATGCTGGGGCGCCGGCGGTCCGCCGTACAGGCCATGACCGAGGTCGTTGATGCGCGTGTCGACGGCGATGATGTGCTGCTGGAGCTGCGGGATCGCCGGAGCGGCAAGGTCGATCCACTACGCTGCGATCTGGTGCTGCTGGGTACCGGCTATGAGCCGCGGATGCCCGCGCTGATACGTGACCTCGCCGACCGGGTCGATCTGGCCGATATCGCGGTGAGCAGGCGGTATCGCCTGGACCTCGGCGATTCGGCCTGGGGAGCGGTCTACCTGCAGGGCGTCAACGAGCAGACCCACGGCATCGCCGATTCGCTGATCAGCGTGCTCGCCCATCGATCGCAGGACATCGTCGACGACCTGCTCGACCGGCGCGATCTCGCGGAGGCGAAGACGGCGGGATGAAGATCCGCATGCTGGACCGTGCGAACCTGACCAAGGAATCCGGTCTGGCTTCCGAGCGGGCACCCGAGGCGCGTCAGGATACTGCCCGCGCACCGCGAATGCCTGTGACCGAACCGGCCCGCCTCATGCCGCCGTCTGGCTCGTGGGGAGCCTTCGTCGCGGTGGCCTGCGGCGCATGTGCTGTGTTGTGCGCCGCGATCTGGATATCAACCGACCTGCACCCCGATCCGGCTCTACACAACGCCGCGCTGTTCGTCCATCTGGCCTCCCTCGTTCTCGGATTCGGCGCAGTGCTAGTCGCCGATTACCTCATTGCTGTCTGGCTGGTCGGACGTTCCACGTTCGCCGAAGCCGTCTCCGGCGTTGATCGGCTGCACCTGCTGGTCTGGACGGGGCTCATCGGCATGGTTGTCAGCGGCGCACTGCTGGAGCCGAACCTGGCCACCGTGCTGACCCGCGCGAAGCTGGTCCTCGTGCTGCTTCTCACCCTCAACGGACTGCAGGCGATGATTCTCAACAAACGCATGAAGGCTTCGACGGATGCGCTGAGCGCGCGCCTGTTCGCCTGGGGCGCCGTGACAACCGTGGTCTCTCAAGGGTGCTGGTGGGGTGCGATGTGGATCGGATTCTGGACCGCGACCCACAGGCACTGACCCGATGGCCGACTGGAGGACGAAATTGTGAGTACAGGGGTCCGAGTCCCGCCTGCCCTGGGCGGCGAGACCTTTCGCGAGGCCATGTCGTTCCTCGCAGCGCCGTTGACCATCGTCACCACCCGGGATCAGGAGGGTCGCCCGTGGGGGTTCACCGCCAGTTCGGTCACCTCGGTGTCGCTTGAACCACCGCTTGTTCTCGTCGGGATATCGCATACCTCCAGTTGCTTCCCGGTGTTCTCCGAGGCGTCCGAGTTCGTGATCAACGTGCTCGGGCGCGACAACCGCGAGCTGGCGCGGCGGTTCGCCGCCAGAGGTATGGACCGGTTCGTCGGAGTGCGGTTCGACGATTGGCCGAACTCGGACATTCCGTATCTCGTTGATGTCGCCGTCGTATTTCGATGCACCGTCGCAGAACGAATATCTGCGGGTGATCACGACCTGTTGATCGGGGAGCTCACTGGTATTAGGAGGCAGGACTCGACCGAGCCGCTCCTGTGGTATCGGCGGGATTTTCGACCATCGGACTGATCTAATGTGCCGATCCACGCCGCTGCCCACAGTATCTGCGACCGGGTCGTCGGTATTGCTCAGGGGCGGTGTGATCGAGCACAGGCAGCGCTTTGTCAGGTCATACTTCCAGCTCGGCGGTCTGGGTCTGGATCGAATGATCCGGGATGGATTGTGGGAGTATCCGGGAGAGGTGGACGTGTGCGACCGAGGAGGATGTGACGAATTCGACGCACTGGTAGCCCTCGGAATCGCCGTCGAGATGGTCGAACAGCCGTTCGCCGCGGTGGAGCAGGATGGGCACGATCACCAGGTGCAGGTCGTCGATCAGGCCGGCGCGGAGGTATTGCTGAATGGTGGCGACACCACCGCCGAGTCTGACGTCCTGTCCGTCGGCGGCCTCGCGTGCTCGTTCGAGTACCGTGTCGATACTGTCATCGACGAAGTGGAACGTCGTCCCGCCCTGCATGGTGATGGACGGACGGGCGTGGTGGGTGAGGACGAACACCGGATGGTGGAAGGGTGGATTATCGCCCCACCAGCCGGTCCATTCGTTCTCACCCCACGGTCCCCGGATCGGACCGAACATGTTCCGTCCCATGACGGTGGCACCGATACCGACATCGCCCCGCGCGACGAAGCGATCGTCGACGCCCTCGTCACCGCCGTCCATGCCGATCATCTGAGCACCGGTGCGGGTAGCGAACACCCATTCGTGCAGTCCGTGACCACCCACGCCGAGCGGGTTGTCGACGCTCTGCGCCTGCCCGGCCGCGTATCCGTCAAGCGAGATCGAGAAGTTGTGCACGCGTAGCTTTGTCATCCACGACCTTCTTTAGTGGTGACTGGCACCTGGTGTCTGCCCTCGAACTTCGAACATGTAGCAGGATGTCACGCCCGGCCTGGACCTCGCCGTACCGGGCCAGTTGGCGGGCGACCGCGGCTATCCTTGATTTTGCCCAGGCACCCCGGCCCCGAACTCCGGCCGACCCCGCACCGGACCGCACCGGACCACACTCTGGAGGACCGGCATGGCGACGAACCTCCTGCTCCACAAGCGGACGCCGTGGACGGCGCAGGACTGGCTTGAGCTTCCCGATGACGGCCGCCGGTATGAGATCACGGCCGGAGCCCTGCTCATGGCCCCACCGCGCTCGCCCCTCCATCAGGCCGTCACCGACGAGATCAGGCAGCTTCTTCGCCCTGCGCTACCGAAGCATCTGCGCGTTCAGGAGAACACCGGCGTCCGGCTCGGTGACAACCTGCGTATCCCGGATCTGGTCGTGCTGCGCGCGGAGGCGGTCTGGCGCCCGGGTGCGCTGCTCGCCGAGGACGTGCTGCTCGTCGTCGAGGTCGTGAGTCCGTCGAGCGCCCAGGAAGATCGGGTCGCGAAGCCTGCGCAGTTCGCGCGGGCGGGCGTTGCGCATTACTGGATGGTCGATCCCGCGGACGGCCCCTGTGTGCACGTGCTGCGCCTGACCGGGACGGTGTACGAGCGGAGCCATCTCGGTCGCGGCGAGGACGTGCTGGCACTGCGGGAGCCGGTGGAGGTGCGCTTCACGCCGGCGTCGTTGCTTCCGCCGGCGCCGTAGCGGTCGCGGCCACGCTCGCCCACCGCATATGACCGGCGGCAACTCCGGCGTCGGATTTCGGGCTCCGTGGCGCACGTATCCTCGGTGCGCTGATCAATAGGTGCCGTAGCGCTGCCTGCCACGACCACCTTGGACACGTCCCACCTGGACACGATCACGATGGAGCGGTAACTGATGGCAGAACGGCTGGACGGCACGGTGGCCCTGGTGACCGGGGCGAGTAGCGGCATCGGGGCGGTGAGCGGCCGGGAACTGGCCCGGCACGGTGCGGCGGTCGCGCTGGTCGCCCGGCGCAAGGACAGGTTGGAACAGCTCGCCGCCGAGATCACCGCCGACGGCGGCCGGGCGCTCGTCCTCGCCCACGATGTGACCGATCAGGCCCAGGCCGTCGACGCCGTCGAACGCACCGTCGCCGAGCTGGGTCGGTTGGACACAGTGGTCAACAACGCCGGCGTCATGCTGCTCGGCCCGATCGTCGGCGCGCCGACCCAGGAGTGGGATCGGATGGTGTCGCTGAACCTCCAGGGTCTGCTGTACGTCGCTCATGCGGCGCTGCCGCACCTGCTCGCCGCCGCAGACACCGGTCCCAGGCGGGTCGCCGACCTGGTCAACATCAGTTCGGTCGCGGGTCGGCGGGCGATGGCGAACGCCGGGGTTTACAACCTGACGAAGTTCGGGGTGAACGCCTTCACCGAATCCCTGCGCCAGGAGGTCACCGCCCGGCACGTGCGGGTATCGGTCGTCGAGCCGGGCGCGGTCGACACGGAGCTGACCGACCATCTGCGCGAGGAGATCCGCGAAGCGTCCGCACGGCGCTTCGCCGGGGTCGAGAAGCTGGTGGCCGACGACATCGCGGATGCGGTGGCATACATCGTCACCCGCCCCCGCCGGGTCGCGGTCAACGAGATGCTCATCCGACCTACCGGACAGGTTGGGTAGCCGGCGGCCCGGATGCTCACGCTGGCGTACGTCTCCCGGCGAGGCGAGGGGACCCCGGGTGCGGCCCCCTCGCCTATCCCGTTCAGGATGATCTACGGCAGGAGCCGGTCAGAAGACCGGTGTCGTGGCCACATTCAGGAAGCATGCGTTCGAGAAGGTCTTCTGCCAGTGGACGACCCGGCCGGCCCAGTAGCCGTCCGCGGCGGCCGTCACCGGCATGTAGATCTCCGGACACAGCGTCCCCGGGTCGCCCGCGAGGTTGTCGAGATTACCGCCGGCAGCCGCGATGGCCTTGCACGCCGCGACCGGGTTGGGGTGCGTCGTCGCGCCGTTCGGCGGACAGAACAGGGTGACCGGTGTCGCGCCGACATAGGGGGCTTCGCCCTGCGCCACCGTGAGAATCAGTGCTCCCGTCGGCCGGGCCACCGAGCTGGTTGTGGCCGCCGACGCCGGAATGGCAGCCACGCCGGCAGCCAGTAACGGTGCCAGGGCGAGTGTGCCCCAACGGGCGAGAATCCTTCTCCTTGCCATCGCAACCTCCTGCTTCATGTTTCGTCAACCCGACTGAGAAGCCTGTCTTCACGATGGTCGGGCACATCCATGATTGTCATGATATGCCATGTCATGGCGGGAAACTATATATGACGCGAGCTTTACTCGACGGGAAACTGTTACCTACGGCCCGACATACATGAAAAATAATGATCGGGTACAGCGTGGTCGAACTAGTAGCCGGGAGTGGGGCTACCAGCCTGAATCGGCCATCACCGGGTGTCGCGTGTTAGTCAATTTCACCCAGATCAATACGGCTACCTGCTACCCTCTGTCATCTAACGCCGTCGCAGAGCGTTCCGGTCCAGCGTTCCGTCAACCGCGGCGTCACGGTCGGCGCACCGTGGACCTGGCCGGACGAGCCTTGCGCACAGGCGGGTCGATGCGATCGTCGGTGCATTCCCTGGCTGGGCACCACCGGCATCGGCACCGAGCAAAGGCGGTGTCCACGGCCGGCCGAGCAGTGGATATCGGTAGTTACAACGAGTGATTGGGCGGGTTTACGGTTCGTGGTCAACGCTCAATCCTGAGCGGGCCAGAGCACACCATCACGGTGGGCCAGCCCAGACTGGCACGTGGAAGTCCTTGCCTTTTCCGTGATTTCTACGGGAAGCTTCTGTCGGCTCGCCGCATGGAGCAAAGCTCGCGCCGCGGGTCGAAGGAGAATGCGCTGTACGCGGTGCGATGTCGGTGTGAAGCCTGCCGGCGGCACGCGAAACGGACGGGGGAGACGTGGCGGTATTCGGTTTGCGCCGGCTATTCTACTGGCGTCGTTCGATGCAGTCCACCAGGGACGTCATCGCATAGTCACGGGCAGCCGATCACTTCATTCACCGGTGGTGGGCGGAGCGTGATCCCGCGCGCTCGGGTAGCGCTTCGACCCTAATCACGGGTTCAACGCCCGGCAACGCTTATCGGCATGGTCGGCATGGTCGGCATGGTCGGCATGGTCGGCATGGTCGGCATGGTCGGCATGTTCGGCATGTTCGGCGTGGGAAAGCTCGCTCGTGTCGACCACGCCGACGATGTTCCTCGAATGTACGTTCGTTGTTTTCCTGCTGCTACGACCAAGAATTGGTGGTGTCGGTCATGACGGAGTCGGCTGGTGTGGAGACTGGTACGGAGGACGGGCAGCCGCAGCTGAGTCTGGGTACGGCGGCTGCGCGCAATCTGGCGACAGTTACCAAGTCCGCGCCACAGATGCAGGAGATTTCCTCGCGGTGGTTGCTGCGGATACTGCCGTGGGTGCAGGTGGCGGGCGGCGTGTATCGGGTCAACCGCCGGCTTACATATACGGTGGGCGACGGGACGATTACTTTTGTCTCGACCGGGGCTGAGGTCCGCGTCATTCCCCAGGAACTGCGTGAGCTTCCCCTGCTGCGGGAGTTCGACGACGCGGTGCTCCTGAGTGCGTTGGCGGATCGGTTCGTTCAGCAGGAATTCGCTCCCGGCGATGTGATCGTGGAATCCGGCCAGCCGGCTGACCGGGTGTTCCTCATTGCGCATGGGAAGGTCGACAAGGTCGGCGCCGGAAAGTACGGCGATCAGACCGTGCTGGGTGTGCTGGCTGACGGCGACTACTTCGGTGACCAGGTGCTGGTGGAGCCACAGAGCAGCTGGGAGTTCACGGTCAGGGCGGTGACCGGGTGCACGGTGCTGGCGCTGTCGCAACAGGTGTTCCAGGAGCTGGCTGGCCGGTCCGAGGCGCTGCGGACCCATGTCGAGCACTTCCAGAGCCGGCCCGAGCCCCCACAGAACAAGCACGGTGAGGCGTCCATCGCGCTGGCGTCGGGGCATACCGGGGAGCCTGAGTTGCCGGGGACCTTCGTCGATTATGAGCTTGCGCCCCGCGAATACGAGTTGAGCGTGGCCCAGACGGTGCTGCGGGTACACAGCCGGGTCGCCGATCTGTACAACGAACCGATGAACCAGGTCGAACACCAGCTCAAGCTGACAATCGAGGCGCTACGGGAACGCCAGGAAAAAGAACTGATCAACAACCGGGAATTCGGCCTGCTGCACAACGCCGACCGCAGCCAGCGCATCAACACCCACGCTGGCGCGCCCACTCCCGACGACCTCGACGAACTGCTCAGCAGGCGGCGTGACTCCCGGTTCCTCCTGGCCCATCCGCGCGCCATAGCCGCGTTCGGCCGGGAATGTAACCGCCGTGGCATCTACCCGACCGGAGCCGTGATCGACGGCGCCCAGGTGCCGGGCTGGCGCGGCGTACCCCTCCTGCCCTGCAACAAGATCCCCATCTCTGACACGCAGACCACCTCCATTCTCGTGCTCCGCACCGGCGAGGACAACCAAGGTGTCGTCGGCCTCCACCAGACGGGCATCCCGGACGAGTTCGAGCCCGGCCTGTCCGTCCGATTCATGGGTATCAACGAGAAAGCCGTCATCTCCTACCTGGTCAGCACTTATTACTCGGCCGCGGTTCTCGTGCCGGACGCTCTTGGCGTCCTGGAGAACGTCGAGGTAGCCAGAGCCCGCGACTAGCCGTGGTGTTGTCCGCGGAGCAGCCGAAGAGGAAGGTTACGTGCGGTTCATGGTGCCATTCGAGCTACCGGAGTTCTATGTGCCCCATCCGGCACGGCTGAATCCGAACCTGGAACGAGCTCGTGAGCACAGTAAAGCCTGGGCTTACGAGATGGACATGGTCGACGCGTCGCAGAACGGCGTCGTGATCTGGTACGAGCGCGACTTCGACGCTCACGACTACGCACTGCTCTGTGCTTATACCCATCCGGACGCGACAGGTCCAGATCTTGATCTGGTGACCGACTGGTATGTCTGGGTGTTCTACTTCGACGACCACTTTCTGGAGCTGTACAAGCGAACCCATGACCTGACCGGCGCGCAGGAATATCTTGATCGGTTGCGGGCGTTCATGCCGACGGATGGCGCGATCACACAGACGCCGACCAATCCGGTGGAACGCGGCCTTGCGGACCTGTGGACCCGGACCGTTCCGGCCCGGTCCGCGGATTGGCGGTGTCGGTTCGCCGCCAGCACCGGGAACCTCCTGGATGAGTCGTTGTGGGAGCTTTCCAATATCAACGAAAACCGGATTGCCGACCCCGTAGAATACATCGAGATGCGGCGAAAGGTCGGCGGAGCCCCCTGGTCGGCGAATCTCATCGAACACGCGGTGGCCGCTGAGGTACCCGCCGAGATCGCCGCGACCCGGCCTATGCAGGTACTGCGGGACACGTTCGCCGACGGCGTGCATCTGCGCAACGACCTGTTCTCCTACCAGCGCGAAGTCGAAGAGGAAGGCGAGCTCAGCAACGGCGTCCTGGTCTTCGAACGATTCCTGGGGTGTGGTACCCAGGAAGCCGCCGACATCGTCAACGACCTGCTTACCTCCCGGCTGCACCAGTTCGAGCACACCACCTTCACCGAGTTACCCCCGCTCGTCGAGGAGCATGGCCTTGACGTGGCGGCCAGAGCGGATGTCATGGCCTATGTGAAGGGGCTGCAGGACTGGCAGTCAGGTGGTCATGAATGGCATTTGCGGTCGAGCCGTTACATGAATGGCGGGGCCAAGGCGGGCACCGGCGCCCTGGGCGGTCCGACGGGCCTGGGCACCGCAGGAGCGCGCATCGGGTCCGCACTGGTCTCGACGGCACCGCAGCGATTGCGGAGCTTCACCCACATCCCGTATCAGGTCGTCGGCCGGCTTCAACGTCCCGATTTCTACATGCCGTATTCCACTCGGTGCAGCCCGCACCTGTCCGCTGCACGTCGCCACATCGTGGAGTGGGCCGGCCAGATCGGGATGCTCGACCCGGTGCCCGGAATCTGGGACGAACACAAGCTCAGGGCGTATGATTTTCCGTTGTGTTCGGCAGGGATCCATCCGGATGCGACGGCGGACCAACTGAACCTGACCACGGGCTGGCTCACCTGGGGAACCTACGCCGACGACTACTATCCGGTGATCTTCGGCCGGACGGGTGATCTAGCCGCCGCGAAGGCGTGTACCAGGCGGCTGTCGGAATTCATGCCGGTGGAGTCCGCCGTCATTCCGGTCCCCGTCAACGCGCTGGAACGCGGTCTGGCCGATCTGTGGTCCCGTACCGCGGGACCCATGGCCGTGAGCGCGCGTCGCATGTTCCGCGGCGCGATCGAGGATATGACCGGTAGCTGGTTGTGGGAACTCGCCAATCAGCGACAGAACCGGATTCCCGACCCGA
>NZ_CAUVXL010000207.1:5356-6554 GCF_963555915.1 Protofrankia sp. Cas4 | reverse complement strand
TGCCCGTGCGTACAGCGGCAGCGCGTCGGTGGCCCGCCCCAAGGTTCGCAGCGCTTCTGCCTGGTTGTTCAGGTCGCGGGCGACGTCGGGATGGTCGGGGCCGTAGGCGGCCTCGTCGATCGCCAGCGCCCGTGCGTACAGCGGCAACGCGTCGGTGGCCCGCCCCAAGGTGTACAGCGCCAACGCCTGGTTGTTCAGGCCGCGGGCGACGGCGGGATGGTCGGGGCCGTAGACGGCCTCGTGGATCGCCAGCGCCCGTGCGTACAGCGGCAGCGCGTCGGTGGCCCGCCCCAAGGTTCGCAGCGCTTCTGCCTGGTTGTTCAGGTCGGTGGCGACGTTGGGGTGGTCGGGGCCGTAGGCGGCCTCATTGATCGCCAGCGCCCGTGCGTACAGCGGCAGCGCGTCGGTGGCCCGCCCCAAGGTGGCCAGCGCTTCTGCCTGGTTGTTCAGGCCGCGGGCGACGGCGGGATGGTCGGGGCCGTAGACCGTCTCGTGGATCGCCAACGCCCGCTGCAACAGCGGCAGCGCGTCGGTGGCCCGCCCCAAGGTGTACAGCGCCAACGCCTGGTTGTTCAGGTCGATGGCGACGTCGGGGTGGTTGGGGCCGTAGACGGCCTCGTCGATCGCCAGCGCCCGTGTGTACAGCGGCAGCGCGTCGGTGGCCCGCCCCAAGGTGGCCAGCGCTTCTGCCTGGTTGTTCAGGTCGATGGCGACGTCGGGGTGGTCGGGGCCGTAGACGGCCTCGTCGATCGCCAACGCCCGCTGCAACAGCGGCAGCGCGTCGGTGGCCCGCCCCAAGGTGGCCAGCGCTTCTGCCTGGTTGTTCAGGTCGCGGGCGACGGCGGGGTGGTCGGGGCCGTAGACGGCCTCGTTGATCGCCAGCGCCCGTGTGTACAGCGGCAGCGCCGCGGCCGGCTGGCCGTGTTCGTGCAGGTAGGTTCCGGTCCGGTCACACAGCCAGAACAGACCATCGTCGGTGGCATCGGCATCGGTGTGCCCGAGCACGGCGCTGACGTGAGGCAGATAAACCCGCCATACCGGCCAGGCGTCCAGGTTCCGGATGATGTCTTCGGGCAGAATGCCACGCAGCAGCCGGATCAGGGTGCCGGCCCGCACCTGTCGTACCTCACCGCTCATGGCCCGGCGGGTCGCGGCCTGCACCAGCCGGTGCACGTCCACCGTGTCCCGGTCACGGCGG
>NZ_CAUVXL010000207.1:0-5037 GCF_963555915.1 Protofrankia sp. Cas4 | reverse complement strand
GGCCACATCCCCGTCGGTGAGCATGTCCCCGAGCTCGTCGGCGAGGAGGTCGGCGTACTCGCCCGGTGGGGTGTCGGTCTGATCGAGATAGCCGGCGGCCTGCTCCACCGCCAAGGGCAGATCCCCCAACAGCTCACAGATCCGATCGGCGACCGTCGGCTCCAACGCCGGGAACCGGTCGGTCAGCATCTGCATCGACTCGACGCGGCGCATCGTGGGAACCGTCACGGTGCCACCGAGTGCGGTCAAACCCCGCCGCCGTGACGTCACCAGCAGCCGGCCCGCCCCCGGCGACGGCCGAAAACCCTTAATCTTTCCGATCGTGTCGGAATCGTCGGCGTTGTCGAACACCAGCAGCGACCGGGGTAGACGCGCCCACGCCGCCACCACCGCAGCCGGCTCCGCATCCACCGACAACCCCACCGCCGGGGCCAACCCGGCCAGATACCCGTCGATCAACTCCGGCTCTTCGGCCGGTACCCAGCCCACCCGGTCGAACGCGTCGGCATACCGGTGGATGTACTCCACCACCAACGCGGTCTTTCCCACCCCACCCATCCCCGCCACCGCGGTCACCGCCACCGACCCCGCAGTTGCCAGCCGGTCGTGCACTTGATCGAGTAATGATTCGCGGCCGACGAAATGCGCCAGCCGGGCCGGCACATCCCACATCGCCGGCAGATCCGGCGGGAACACCGGAGCCGCCCCCACCGCCACACCACCAGCCGACCCGCCAGCAGGCCCAGCGCCCGGGAAAGCCGGCTCGACCGTCGGTTTGCCGCGTTCGGCGCGCGCGGCCTTCACCACCCGATCCGCCGCGATGCCCCGCTCCACCCCGAACAAATCCACCGACACGACCTGACCAAGCAGCCCCGGACGGTCGCAGTCCTCCACCCGGAACACCAGCAGCTTCCGCGCCCGACCAAGCGGATCGGCTCGCCAGGCCGCCTGCCACTCCGCCGCCGCGAACGCCGACGTGAGATAGGCCGCCGACAGCACCGCGACGGTTCGCGGCGACGTCTGCGTCGCCTGGTGCATTGCCTCCACGAACCCCGTCCCGGCGCCGAAATCCCACGCCTGGATCACCACCCGGTAGCCGGCGGCCTCCAACGTCCAGGCGATCCACTCCGCCCACGCCTGATCGCGCCCGGTGTACGACACGAAGAAGTCCGGAACGGTAACCTCACTGCCCCCCACGGTCACCCGGCCAGCATGTCACTACCACCCAACACACCCGAAACCAGCCATTCGACGGGCATCGTCCGACACCAGCCCGGGTCACGATGACAGCCAACGTGACAGCCCAGCCCACGAACAGCCACGGATACCGGCGTACCTCCCCAGACATCCGAGCCCAGGTCACCGGACTCGGCGCACGCGAGCGGACGTCCACGGAAGATCGCGAGCGAACTACGGATCAAGAGGTTGGGGGTTCGAGTCCCTCCGAGCGCACGCTGGTTGAGGCAGGTCAGAGCCCCGCAGCCGATCACACGGCGCGGGGCTCTGGGCTTTTCTGATCTCCAGTACTGCAATTAGTACTGCAATTGGAAACGATCAACCCTCGGACGCCACGCCGCCACCCGCATCATCGTCACGTTCCGTAGCATCCGATCGGGTCGGTGGAGCCAGCCGGCCGAGGATGCCATCCATGCTCGCTCTTCCGCCGATGGACGCCTTCGATCCGCACGACGGTGAGACGCTGGGCACTCTATGATCATCTACTGCGCTTACGCGGGCCATCGCACGAATGAAAACGGATCATGAGATTGATTGGATGTTGCTGATACAATCCCGGCAACTAGCCATGAGTCGGAAGCATGGGGGACTCTTGACCTGGCAACATGTACTCATTTCACTCGCAGTTCTGTTCGCGGCAAGCATCTTGCAACTCGTATTAACCGTTACTGCTCGAAGGGATTCGAGCACGGCATCGACAGGACATATGTTTGAATGGCAAGACGCAGATCTGTGGGCGGACTGGATCAATAATGCCATCCTAGCCTTTGGCATTCTTGCACTCAAGGATGGCGCCGAGCTGAGAAGCAACCAGATCGGAGTCCTCCTCGGATGCCTAGTTATTGGCCTAGCCATTGTTCCAAACTATGTCAGATGGTGTGGAACGGATCCCGCAACAGGAAATCTGCATAAGTATCGCGGACTGCTGGTATCAAACATCCTGGCTATTTTTCTCCTGGTAGCGGCACTTATCGCAGGAGTCGACCTATACTCATAGGAAGTGAAGTCGGATGCGTCGCTGGTTTAGCCAAATACGCCGCTGGTTTGGAGCGCAACTTGGCCCTATCCTGGCAATCCTATCTTTAGGGTCAGCCGCTTTCTTTGCCGCTGCACTCCTGGGAGGATTTTTACTGGCAGCCGCCGTTATGGCCACGGCGGCTATACTGGGCACTCTGGTAACTCTTGCAATCACACAATTATTCCAAAATCAAGTATATGAAACTCTACAACTCCTTCAACGCAACCCAGGCTCGCACGAGCTTAGAAGTATAGCTCGCGAATCACTCGCGCAACTTCCCCTCGCCGAGCAGATTAAGGCCTTTGAAAGAGTAGTGGGATCGAGAGGGATGGAAACATTTCGCATCAATGCAATTCTCTCGGATCGTGAACAAGATCTCACAGATCGCATCAGCCAAGCGCTGACACAAGCGTTCAGCGATCGACGATAGCCGATCACTTCAGGATTACCCGCCACTATAACTGGAAGCGATCATTTCCCGGACGCCTCGATGCCACCATCGTCACGTTCCGTATCGTCCGGCCGGGTCGGTGAGGCAAGCCCGCCCAAGATGGCGTCCATGCTTGCAGCCATCCAGCCATCTATCTCTTCAAACGATCTGGCAGCACATCAGTAGTTGCCCGCCTGCCAGAGAAACTTCCTTACCTGCAATATCGATATGCCAAGCTGGCCCACTCGGCAAGCTCTGCGCGCGCTCGATCAGCCGTCCAACGTGACAAGCTGAGAGGCCCACAAAAAAAGACGGCCACCATCGTAGGGCGATCGTGACCGTCGCTATCAGAAAGGATCAAGGATGGAGCCTGACAGGACACCCATCGGACCTAAGGGTGCACCTTTTCCTGCTGACGTGTATAACTGTACACGTCCTTCGTCTTGCAGGCAAGCGCTCCGAAGGAGCGGCTTGCGCAAGCTACCATGGGGGTCCGTACTCGGCGCTATAGTCCGGCTAGCCGTCTGGATCATCATCGATCACGAAAGCCGCTAACTACATGCGCGTCGGCAGGCTGGAATCTTGTCTGGCCTGCCGACGTACACTACTGCGCCACTGACATCGGCTTACACATCTACAGGACCAACGCCGCCCGCCGCAGCATTCCCACCAGAGATCATGCGGCCCAGGATGCCGTCCATGCTCGCCGCCGTGCCGCGACGGACGTCTTCCAGGACATCGATGTAGATATCGGCCGTGGTCGCGATCCGGGTGTGCCGGAGCAACGCCCGGATCTCGTTGAGATCCACCCCGGCGCGGAAAAGCAGCGTGGCCGAGGTGTGTCTCAGGTCGTGAACACGCGTTCGGTGGACGTCCGCATCCGCACAGACCTTGTCCCACCAACGGTTGACGTTCCGCGGCTGAATCCCCCGTCCGGTGGACGTGGTGAACACGAGCCCGTCATCATGCCAACCCAGTGCCGCCGCTTTCGCCGTGTCCTGCCGGTTCTTATGCTCCCGGAGCACCACGACGACCATTTCCGGTAGCGCAAGGGTCGCCTTCGACCCCCTGGTCTTCAGGTCGTCGTCCTCGACGAGCTCCCACCGCTTGCGTCCCGTGTCCGGATCGATCCCGACCAGGCGCCGCCGCTGCTTACGGCGAATCTCCACGGTGCCCGCGTCCAGGTCGATCACGTCCCAGCGCAGCCCGAGTGCCTCCCCCTTCCGTAGGCCCAGCGCCAGCATGACCATCCACAACGCGGCCAGGCGATCGACCAGCGCCACCGCCAGGACCCGGCCTGCGTCCGCATCCGACAACGCCCGCACCGGCGCACCGTCCTTACGGGGAGGCTGGACCAGCTCCGCAACGTTGCGCACCAACAACTCCTCCCGGACCGCGTCCTTCAGCGCCAGCCGCAGAATCGTCACCAGATAGCCGACGCTGCGCGCCGACAGCGCTTTGATCGGCTTCGGGTCGGGTGTCGCCACCCGCTTCGGCGGGCCAGGTTTGCGCCCGGTTCGCCGCTTCGGCCGCTCAACCTCGGTGGCCTGCTGTTGCGCTGCTTTCTCCGCGGCCTTGCGTGCCTTCTCCTCTTCCCGCCGTTGGCGAGCGGCAAGACCGGCCGCGGACGGTTCGGTGAGCTTCGCGGTCATCCACTGCCGGACGTGGGCTGTCGAGAGCTTGCGTAGCTCGTGTCGGCCCAGCACCGGGATGATGTGCAGCCGCGTCAACAGTTCATACGATTCGGCGCTTGACTCCGCGAGCGTGCCCGCCACCACCCGAGACGGCAGGACCACCGTCACCCACTGGTCGAGGTACTCCCCCACCGTCATCCGGGTGGACACCACCGGCACGCCGTCATCGATCGCCCGCCGCACCGTGCGGATCTCGTCAAAAACGGATTCTTTCGTCTTGCCGTACACGGTCTTGCGGGTACCGTCGGGCATGCTGACCTGACCGGCCCAACCATTGCGATACCGGTACGCCGACCCCTCGTTGTTCCCCCGCCGGCTCCCCTTCCCCGCGGCCATCACGCCACATCCAGCGGGTTACCGTCGGGCCAGGCAACCCGGTCACACCACGGGCAGCCATACCGGCTCTCTCCCATGTCGCAGGCGAATTCCTTCTCACCGGTCGCATCCGCATACCAGCGGCCCTGACCACGGCCTGCCCGGTCGAGATGCTCGTGTAGAGCTTCGACCACGGACACCGTCCGCGGCCCGTCATCGGGTCCGGATTCAGACAGCACGAAAGATCACTCCTTGCCGAAAGAAGAAAAGAACAGGAAGAACCGCCAGAAAAGGCGGCCGGATCACATCTGGCGATCCGGTGGGTCCCGGTCCTCTGGGCGCGG
>NZ_CAUVXL010000206.1:3420-4004 GCF_963555915.1 Protofrankia sp. Cas4 | reverse complement strand
GTGGCCTACGAAGTAGTCCCGTTCAGCGAGCTGCTACACCACCCAGCGGCAACCACCCAGCGGCAACCACCCGGCGGCTCGACGAGGTACGAGCGCTACGGCTGCGCCGTCGCGACGCGACGGACCTCGCGCTGATGCGGGTGGACCAGCTGGAACAGGACTCCGCCGTGGTCGACTTCGCCACCCGCATGCTTGCCGGCCTGGTCCGCACGGGGCACACCGCCGTCCTACGGCAGGCGTTGCCCGA
The DNA here is from genome assembly GCF_963555915.1 of Protofrankia sp. Cas4. NCBI lineage: Bacteria > Bacillati > Actinomycetota > Actinomycetes > Frankiales > Frankiaceae > Protofrankia > Protofrankia sp. Cas4. Next base: position 3,757 of record NZ_CAUVXL010000206.1, on the reverse strand, counting down.
CGCCCTGCCCTGGACGACGTTCCTGCCAGCGGAGGACCTCGACGCCTTCTTCACCGAGTTGATCGAAACAGCACGCGGCGCGATGACGCTGAACACACTGGCTCCCATCGCCCTTAATCAAGTGATGAAAAACCGTCATATCTATTTGTCAAGATCGGACAGATTGCGTCGGATCAGGACGACTGACGGGTGGTCGGGGCCGTAGACAGCCTCGTCGATCGCCAGCGCCCGTGCGTACAGCGGCAGCGCGTCGGTGGCCCGCCCCAAGGTTCGCAGCGCTTCTGCCTGGTTGTTCAGGTCGGTGGCGACGGCGGGGTGGTCGGGGCCGTAGGCGGCC
>NZ_CAUVXL010000206.1:2505-3027 GCF_963555915.1 Protofrankia sp. Cas4 | reverse complement strand
GCCAGCGCCACCGCCTGGTTGTTCAGGTCGGTGGCGACGGCGGGGTGGTCGGGGCCGTAGGCGGCCTCGTGGATCGCCAGTGCCCGTGCGTACAGCGGCAGCGCGTCGGTGGCCTGCCCCAAGGTGTACAGCGCCGTCGCCTGGTTGTTCAGGTCGGTGGCGACGTCGGGGTGGTCGGGGCCGTAGACGGCCTCGTCGATCGCCAGCGCCCGTGCGTACAGCGGCAGCGCCGCGGCCGGCTGGCCGTGTTCGCCCAGGTAGGCTCCGGTCCGGTCACACAACCAGGACAGGCCGTCAATGGCGGCATCGGGATCGGTATGCCCGAGCACGGCGCTGACGTGAGGCAGATAAACCCGCCAGGTCGGCCAGGCCTCCGGGTGCCGCATGATGTCTTCGGGCAGAATGCCGCGGAGCAGCCGGATCAGGGTGCCGGCCCGCACCTGTCGTACCTCACCGCTCATGGCCCGGCGGGTCGCGGCCTGCACCAGCCGGTGCACGTCCACCGTGTCCCGGTCACGGCGA
>NZ_CAUVXL010000206.1:0-1918 GCF_963555915.1 Protofrankia sp. Cas4 | reverse complement strand
GTAGGTCGGCGTACTCGCCCGGTGGGGTGCCGGTCTGGTCGAGATAGCCGGCGGCCTGCTCCACCGCCAACGGCAGATCCCCCAACAGCTCACAGATCCGATCGGCGACCCTCGGCTCCAACGCCGGGAACCGGTCGGTCAGCATCTGCACAGACTCGGCACGGCGCATCGTGGAAACCGCCACGGTCACACCGAGTGCGGTCCAACCCCGCCGCCGTGACGTCACCAACAGCCGGCCCGCCCCCGGCGACGGCCGAAGCCCCTTAATCATCGTGATCGTGTCAGGATCATCGGCATTGTCGAACACCAGCAACGACCGCGGCCGGCCGGCCCACGCCGCCACCACCACCGCCGGCTCCGCCTCCACCGACAACCCCACCGCCGGGGCCAACCCAGCCAGATACCCCCCGATCAACTCCGGCTGCTCAGCCGGCACCCAACCCACCCGATCGAACCCGTCGGCATACCGGTGGATGTACTCCACCACCAGCGCGGTCTTCCCCACCCCGCCCATCCCCGCCACCGCGGTCACCGCCACCGACCCCGCCGCCAACCGGCCGTGTATCTCGCCGAGTAGCGCCTCACGGCCCACGAAATGCGCCAACCGGGCCGGCACATTCCACATCACCGGCAGATCCGGCGGGAACACCGGACCACCCACCGCCACCCCCATATCAGCCAGGCCACCGGGGAAGTCCGGTTCCGTAGCCGGCTTCCCCCGCTCGCCCGCGGCAGCAGCGAGCACCACACGGCGTGCCACATCCTTACCGACACCGAACAGGTCAACCGAGACAAGCTGGGCGAGCAGACCCGGCCGCGGGCACTCCTCGATCCGGAACACCAGCAGCTTCCGCGCCCGACCCGACGGATCCGCCGCCCACGCCGCCTGCCACTCCGGCGCCGCGTACGCCGACGTCAGATAGGCCGCCGACAGCACCGCGACCGTCCGGGCCGCATACTCGGTCGTCCGGTGCATCTCCTCGACGAAGTGCGACCCGGCACCGAAATCCCACGCCTGGATCACCACCCGATAGTCGGCGGCCTCCAACGTCCAGGCGATCCACTCCGCCCAGGCGCGGTCCACCCCGGTGTACGACACGAAGAAGTCCGGAACGGTAACCTCACTGCCCCCCACGGTCACCCGGCCAGCATGCCACTACCACCCAACACACCCGAAACCAGCCGATCGACGGGCATCGTCCGACACCAGCCCGGGTCACGAGGACAGCCAACGTGACAGCCCAGCCCACGGACGAGCACAGAGCGTGGTGAACGTCCACGGACGATCGCGAGCAAACTACGGATCAACGGCCCTCGGCGTGCCATTCGCGTGCCAGTAGCAACGGTCAGCATGTGGTCTGATCTGTGGTCTCTGGCGAGAGCTGGACCGTTGCTGACCTGGTCCGGAGTGCTCCAGAGCAGGTCAGCAACGGTAACCGCACAGGTTTCCCAAGCTTGTGGCGTGGATGGCCCAGCCGGAGTCGGCACGGGTCGGAATGCGCACAGCCGCAGCCACGTCGATCGGCCACGACGGTTGGGCAATCCTGCAACCTTGATCTTGGGATACCGGTCCAGTCGGACGTCCGGGAGGGGCCTACGCCGAATGGGCGCCGAATAAGAGGCAGAAACTCCGATGGATCTTGTAAACGTGCTGGTCAGAGCGTGTTCGTGGCCGGGTAGTCCTACGCCCTCTCAAGGCGGTAGCGCCGGTTCGAATCCGGTCGGGGCTACACCCGCACGACCTGCGCAGAAGGCTCCCTGACCAGGGCAAACCCGGTCAGGGAGCCTTCGTCGTCGTGTCCGGCCCAGGCCGGCCCAAGTCCGGCCATCCACGGTGTCCACCGGTTGGTCACGCCGAATACGCGTCGACCTTTTCTGCTACTCGCGGTGGTCGCCAGGTCGATGATGAGCCCGGGGC
>NZ_CAUVXL010000205.1:12610-17116 GCF_963555915.1 Protofrankia sp. Cas4 | reverse complement strand
GCGGTCAGGTCACCATAAGGTCACCTGTCACCACAGCGAAGGCCAAGAGCCGACGACCGAAGGCCGAGGCGACCCGTCGGAAGCGGGGTCAGCATCCTGGATGGCTCCTACGAACCGGGCACGTCGGTGCGAATGCCGCATCCGGCGAACCCGGAGTTCGGCTACCCGGACGCAGCACGACCGGGCGTCTTCGATGCGATCAGTATGGAGACACAGTACTTCGGGTCGTCCCACTGGAGGTTGATCTTCATAATGAGCGTCGACGTACGCATACGGTCCGCCGATACCGGACCGGCGCTCGATCCCGACCAGTTCTGGGCCTGACTCATGGGTACCGGACCGCAGACGATGTCGGACGCCGCCGTGAGCCCCGAGGCCCGCGCGGACGACCTTCTCCAGACGATGACGATCGAGGAGAAGGCACAGCAGGTCACCGGGATGCTACCGGTGGGACTCCTCGGCCGGGACGGCCTGATCCAGTCTCAGGCCGAGCGTCGCCTGCGCGACGGGATCGGCCACATCGGGATGCTGGGAATGGTCGGTCACAAGACGCCGGACCGACTGGCGAGGATCGTCAACGAGATCCAGCGGTTCCTCGTCACGGGCACCCGGCTCGGCATTCCAGCAATCTTCCATGTGGAGGCGCTCAACGGTGTGGTGGCGCCCGGGTTCACCACGTTCCCAACGGCGATCGGGCTGGCCGCCACGTGGAACCCCGGCGGTGTCGAGGAGATGGCCGGCGTCCTGCGCCGGCAGGCGCGGGCCATCGGTCAGACCTTCGCCCTCTCCCCCGTCATGGACGTCGCTCGGGACGCCCGCTGGGGGCGGGTCCATGAAACCTACGGCGAGGACCCGTACCTGACCTCGGCAATGAGTGTCGCGTTCACCCGCGGTCTGCAGGGCACCGACCTGCGCGAGGGTGTCATCGCCACCGGCAAACATTTCCTGGGCTACGCGGTCACCGAGGGCGGCCAGAACATGGCTGCCACGGCGGTGGGGCCGCGCGAACTCTACGAGGTGTATGCCCGCCCGTTCGAAGCAGCGATCAAGCTCGCCGGCCTGGGCGCGGTGATGAACTCCTACAGCACCGTCGAGGGCATCCCGGTCGCTGCCAACCGCGAGATCCTCACGACGCTGCTACGGGAGCGGCTGGGCTTCACCGGCACCGTCGTCTCCGACTACCAGACCATCCACCACCTCCATGAGCGCCTCGGGGTCGCCCGGGACGCCGAGGAGGCCGGCCGGCTGGCGCTGGCCGCCGGCATCGACGTCGAGCTGCCAGCCCCGCACGGCTACGGCCCCACCCTCGCCCGGGCCGTCCACCGCGGAACCGTCCCCGCCGACCAGCTGGACCAGGCCGCGTGGCGGGTCCTGCGCGACAAGTTCGCCCTGGGTCTGTTCGAGGCGCCCTACGTCGACGAGGACCCCGTCGTCATCAGGGCGGTGGCCCGCCAGGGCGTCGACCTGGCCGACCGCCTCGCCCGGCAGTCCGTGACCCTGCTGACCAACGACGGCACCCTGCCGCTGTCTCGCGACGTCCGGCGGATCGCGATCGTCGGCCCGCACGCCGACGGCACCGCGTTCGCCTTTGCGCCCTACACCTACACCGCCGCGCTGGGGATGCTCGGCGCCCGGTTCCGCGGCGAGGGGGGCGCCATGGACGGCGTCGAGGAGATGACCGGCGAGGTGCCGGACGAGGCGATCGAAGCGCTGATCGAAGAGGTCGCCGGCCCTCTCGCCACGCCGCTCGACGACTACGTGCGCGACACCTACGGCGCGCAGTCCCTCGCCGAGGCCGTCCGCCGCGGTGTCCCGGACGCGCAGGTGACCGTGGTCACCGGCTGCGGCGTCGTCGACGAGGAGCCGACCGACATGCCGGCGGCGGTGACGGCCGCCCGCGACGCCGACGTGGTGATCCTGGCGCTGGGCGGCCGTGGTGGCTGGTTCACCACTGCGATCACCGAGGGCGAGGGCAGCGACACCGCGAACATCGACCTACCCACGAACCAGGTCACCCTCGCCCGGGCCGTCGCGGCCACCGGCACCCCGTGCGTGGGCATCGTCTACACCGGCCGGCCGATGGCCCTGACCGCGATCGTCGACGTCCTGCCGGCGCTGCTGTACGGCTACTACGGCGGCCAGGCGGCCGGCCCCGCCATGGCCGACGTCCTGTTCGGCGACGTCAACCCGAGCGGCAAGCTTCCGATGTCGATCCCCCGGCACTGCGGCCAGGTACCGATCCACCACGGCCAGCCGGCCGGCACCGGGTACCGGCGCGCCGCCACTGACATGCACCGGGGCTACCTCGACATGCCCGCCACCCCGCTGTTCGCATTCGGCCACGGACTGAGCTACACGACGTTCGCGTACACCGACCTCGTCATCAGCTCCGTCCAGGTCGACAGCGAGGGCGCCGTCACCGTCGCGGTGACAGTGCGCAACATCGGGGAACGGGCCGGCGAGGAGATCGTCCAGCTCTACTTCTGTGACCAGGCGACCGGCGTCACCCGGCCGGCCCAGGAGCTCGTCGGATTCACCCGCGTCGACCTCGCCGCCGGCGCCGGCGCCACCATCGAGTTCACCGTGGCGATGAGCCAGCTGGGCTACCTCGGCCTCGGCGGCGACGTCGTGCTGGAGCCGGGCCCGATCCAGGTGCTCGTGGGCAGCTCCTCGGACGACATCCGCCTGCGGGACGCCTTCGAGGTCGTGGGCGAGACGGCGGTGCTGCACGGCCGCCGCTCCTACCTCTCGCACGTCACCGTCGGCAAACCATCCGAGCGCCCGTAGGCCGGCCCGTCGGGCGCACAAACCGGGCGTGCTCCAGGGCTTCGAGCGCCTGTACGGCTGGGGACAGCAATGGGGAGTCCGGGGACGGGTCAGAAAGCTCCGGGACGGACGGTGCGCATGACGTCGTCGAGGACCTTGTCCAGCGGTGCCCGGCAGCCGGCTGCCATCCAGGCCCGCTTCGCCGCCTCCAGGCACGCCAGTGCGGCGCCGATGACCGCTTCGGGGCGGGCGTTGATTCCGGTGTCGGCCGGGTCGGGGGCGGGGCCAAGGCGGGCGGCGATATGCGGAATGAGCCGGTCGTGCCACCCGCACTGCTTGTCCAGGTTACGGGCCCGCAGCGCGGGATTGCCGTCGAGCATCTGCCGCAGACCGCGGGCGCCCTGTGGGTCGCGCGCGTGGTAAGCGAGTAGCACATCGAAGGCGCGGCGCAGCGCCGTCCACGCGTCCTCGCCGGCAGGCCGCTGCGCCAGGGCCTCGGCGAGTGACTCGCCAAGGGCGTCGAGGTGGTCGAGTACGACGTCTTCCTTCGAGGCGAAGTAGCGGAAGAAGCTGCTGCGGGACACCCCGGCGACGGCCGCGATCTCGTCGATCGTCGTCGCGTCGTAGCCCTTGCGGGCGAACAGCTCCATCGCGACGGTCATGAGCTCGGCCCGTACGGCGCGCCGGGTGCGTTCGCGGAGCCCCAGTCCGAGCCCGAGCCCTCCAGACGCCTCAGCCATCACGGTCGTACCATACCTCGCGCCATAACTGCTTCTCGGTACCTATTCTGGCACTGAGTGCAGTGTTGGGCGTAGAGTGCCGATGCGATGATGCGGGTCAGCGAGCTGCGACGGAAGGGCGTCATGGATCTTTCTGGAGTGGGGGTATGGAGCATCCCCCTGCGTTACGGGGACCCGGTCGAGGCCGCCGAAGCCCGCCGGCTGGGCGTCATCTCCCGCCCCGTCCCGCACGACCAGCTGCGGGACGGGGCCGGCCGATGATGACGCCGCTGGTCCTCGTGCACGGTGGCGGCTTCGACAGCCGCTGCTGGGATCTGCTGGTGCCCCATCTCGCCGCGCCGGTCCTCGCCATCGACCTACCCGGGCGGGGGCGCCGACCGGCGCCGCTGGAGTCGGTGACCTTCGCCGACTGCGCGCGCGCCATCGTCGAGGACGTCGACGCGGCCGGCTTCGACGAGGTCGTCCTCGTGGGCCACTCCCTCGCCGGCTGCTCGTTGCCGCGGGCCATGGAACTGCTCGGCGACCGCGTCCGCCACGCCGTCTTTCTCGCCGCGACGGTGCCGCACGCCGGGACCAGCACCAGGCAGGCGCTGCGACCGGACGTCCAGGAGCACGTCGAGGAATCCCAGGCCGAGCGGCGGGAGACGATGGATCCCGCGCAGGTAAAGCGGTACTTCGGCAACGACCTCGACGACGAGCAGTTCGCCTGGTGCGCACAACGCCTCGTTCCCGAAGCGGAAGGGCTCACGACCGAGCCGGTCGACCTCTCAGGCCTGCGCCGGCCCGTCCCTCGCACCTGGGTGCGCACCACCAAGGACGCCATCCTCCCGCCCGAGATGCAGCTGCGGTTCGCCGCCCGCGTCGGTGACTGTCCGGTGATCGACCTCGACGCCGGGCACATATGCATGATCAGCCAGCCGGCCGCGCTGGCCACGATCCTGCACGGCATCGCCGACACCTGACGGGCCGGTCGAGCTGCGCGGCCTCGGCGTCGACGGCC
>NZ_CAUVXL010000205.1:0-12206 GCF_963555915.1 Protofrankia sp. Cas4 | reverse complement strand
GCGGTATGGCGGAATACCCGGCCTGGGGATCCGCTTGGACGGGGCGTGAAGGTACGGATCGGAATCGCGCCCGGAGCGGATTCCGGCGACAGTTTCGCGGACATCGTCGGCCGGCTTGACGAACTCGGTGTGGACTCTATGTGGCTGCCGGAGCTTGTGTCGTCACCGGGCCCGGACCCGATCGTCGGGCTGGCCTACGCCGCCGCGCGGACGCGCCGACTCAAGCTGGGTACCGGGGTGTCCGTCCTGCCGGGGCGCAACCCCGTGCTGTTCGCCAAGCAACTCGCCACTCTTGCACGTCTTGCCCCCGGCCGGATCCTGCCCGCCGTGGGCCTCGGTCCGGCGCAGCCGACCGACCGCGGCGCCTTCCCCCTCCCGCCTGGACCACACGGCACCGGAGCGCGGGGCGAGGTCCTGGAGGAGGCGCTCGTCCTGCTGCGGCGCCTGCTGACGGAGCCGTCGGTCACCTTCCGCGGCCGGTATTTCACGCTGGACGAGGTCAGCATCGGCACCTTACCCACGAAACCCCTTGACATCTGGCTCGGCGGAGCCGCACCCACCGCGCTGCGCCGCATCGGCCGGCTGGGCGACGGGTGGCTGGCGTCCCTGGTCACGCCGTCCGACGCCGCCGAGGGAATCGCGACGATCACAGCTGCGGCTGATGCCGCCGGGCGGATGATCGATCCCGAGCACTACGGGCTGAGTATCGCCGTCGCGTTGGACGGCGGCATTCCGCCCGCGCTCGCTGCCGCGGTCCGGCGTCGGCGGCCCGACGCCGACCCTGCCGCCCTCGTGCCCGTCGGCTGGGACGCGCTCCGGCGCCGCATCGAGGACTACATCGCAGTCGGGGTGAGCAAGTTCGTGGTTCGCCCAGCGACGTCCCTGCCGGCCTGGAACGAGTTCATCGACCAGTTCGCCACCGAACTGCTCCCGATCGAGACCTGACCGGAACCGGGCACAGCCCTCGTAATCTCGGGGACGACATCCCACCGACATCCCACCGATGTCCGCGCCGATGTCCGCGCCGACTACGTCGGCCATGACCCCACCTACGGGAGGCTTTCTTCCTGTCCGGCGGCGTTCGTCCGCCGAACAAGCTCGGATAATGGACACTGGGTACTGTGCTGAGCCACGGGTGTACACGCCCCATGCTCCTGAGTGGGGACCATCCTTGCGACGAGACCACGGAGTGGACCGCACGCGTCGAGACGATCGCTCCGATACTCGCCCGGTACCGAGACCAGGCTGAACACGAACGGGCCACTCCCCCCGCCGTCATCGACGCGCTACGCGAACAGAACATCCACCGGATGTGGGTCTCCCGCGCCTTCGGCGGCGGACAGGTCAGCGTCCAGACCGGCTCGGCCGTCCTGCAGGCACTCGCCCGCATCGACGCATCCGTCGCCTGGCAGATGGGGGTCCAGGGCGCCATCGGCCGGATGTCGGACTATCTACCGGAGCCGGTGGCACACCGGCTCTTCCGCGAGAACACGGGACTGGTGGTCGGCGGCATCAACCCGACCGGGCGGGCCGAACCCGTGCCCGACGGATACCGACTACACGGCACATGGTCGTTCGCCAGCGGCTCGGCGCACGCCGGCTGGCTGGTCGCCACCGCGATACTCCCGGATGACGACGCGTCATGCACGCCCCCCACCGGACCGCGGACACACATGTTCTTCGTGCCGACCAGTGCCGTCCGCTTTGTGGACGACTGGTTCACCGTGGGACTGCGAGGCACGGGAAGCACGACCTTCTGCGTCGAAGACCTGGTCGTCCCAGCGGACCACACGATCGACGGCTCGCTCCTGCGACGGCCCCCCGCCGGTCGGACCTCCCGGGCCTACCCGATCGCCTACTACGACTTCGCCGCGTTCACGACCGCGTCGACGACACTGGGAATCGCCCAGGACGCCCTCGCGACCTTCCGGTCGCTGGCCCGAGAGAAGATCCCTGCCAGAGCGACGAGCCCGCTGGCCGCCAGCCACACCGTGCAGGCGGGGCTGGCCCGCGCGGAGATCCTGGTACGGACGAGCGCTCTACTGCTCACCGACGCGGCCGACCACGCGACGGCACACGGCGAACAAGGCGGGGACAACCTCAGCGCACTGATCCGCCTGGCGGCCGCGGCCGTCGCCGAGAACACCGCAGCAGCCGTGGACACGCTCTACGATCTGGCTGGGACGAGCTCCCTCTACACCGCCAGCCGGCTGGACCGCTGCTTCCGTGACATCCACACGGCGGTCAAGCACATCACCCTGTCTCAGACAAATTTCGAGATGGTCGGGCAGTACCTGCTGGGCGGGGCACTCCTGACACGACGGTGAACCCGGTGGTCAGTCCAGACCTGCCCACGCCTGGGCGAGGAGTTCGTAGGAACGCACCCGGGCAGCGTGGTCGTGGGTAACGGTGGTGATGAGCAGCTCGTCGGCGACGACGACGTCCGCGGAGACCATGACGTACGGTGCACGCAGCGTCTCCGACGGCCGGAAAGCGGCCCGGTACGCCACGACCGTGTCGAGTACGGCGGACGGCATCGAGTGGTAGTTGGCGGTCAGCGGTAGCCCCAGCGCGCCGGCGGTCCGCGCACTCTCCCCGGCACTCGCGGCAAGAATCCACAGTTCCAGGTCTGCGCCTTCGGCGGCGGGCGCCCGCAGGTGCACGCCGTTGTGGGTACGGTAATCGCCGCGGATGAACGCCTGAATGGCCCGCACCTGCAGTGCGTAGTCGTCGCCCGCGCCATCCCGGTACCCGACCAGTTCCAGTTGCTGGCGGAGCAGGTAAGGATCGAACCGGAACCTCGGTGGCGCCGGGATCAGCAGACCGTCGACCACGCAGGGCCGGGATGGCTGACGCTCACCCGAGTGCGCCAGCCCGACGGTTGATCCAGAGACGGCGTCCGTGGCCTTGTCGATGAATGTGCTGATGCGGGAACGGCCCAGCCCGAGATCGATGCGCCCGGGATGAATATGCCCGATGGTCCCGAACTGCTCGGCGATGACGAGCGGCGTCTGGTAGGCGGTCTGTACCGCGCCCGATCCGACCCGGATCCGCCGGGTGGCATCGGCGACCAGGGCGATCAGGACGGCGGGTGCGGCGCAGGCGACGCTCGGAGTCAGATGGTGCTCGGCGAGCCAGTACCGGGCATAGCCGGAGCGCTCCACCTACCGCGCAAGATCAATCATATTGCGCAACGCCGCGGCGACGGTCGAGCCCGACGTGAGCGGCACGAGGTCGAACACCGACAGCGGGACGGCTCCAGCCAGGGGCGGTACGCAATGTTGATCGAACGCTATTCCGGAAAAGTGTCCGCCGTCCGCCGGCAATACGGGACGGCCTGTTCGACGCGCCGGCGTCCAGACGAGGAGTGCTCATGGAGACAAACCCGGTGGTGACCCGTCCAATACCCTCGTGCCGCCGGCCACGGGTCGACCGGGTCCGGTTAGTGGCCCTCGCGGATGGTGTGGCGCCCGGCGAACCGGACGCCACACCATCCGTTTACGTCAACGCAGGACCAGAACCGCTCTAGTCGCCGATCTTGATAAGCGTGACAGAGACGACGCTGAAGACGTACCGACCGCCACGGGAATCACCAGGGGCGGTCAGCCGGGGACCCGCACTGTCCAGGGGGACACCATCCTCGCTGACGGCCAGCAGCGCCTGCTTACCACCGAAGTTCGGATCGATCTCCGGCCATGACAACACCGATTCATAGCCATCGCTTGCCTTGATCAGAATTGCGTACCGCAGAGAATCGTTCTTGATGCCCGGGTTGAAGGACGGTGCTGCGGACTTCAGCACGTCCAGCAGCAGCGGACCGACGTAGGTGTGGTGCTCAGGTCCTTTGCCGCTGAGGAAGTCGACGTCCTGGGTGTGTTGGGGGAAGGCCCGCAGATCGCCGAAGCTCAGGCGCAGCCGATGGCCGACCCGACCGTTGACAACCACGTGCTTGTGCACCGCTGGCACGGCCGACGCCGCCGGTGTGGTGGCTTGTGCCACTGAACCGGGAAGCAGGCACAAGGACAGCGCGAGAAGAAACAGGAAGATCGGTAGAAGTACTCGCTTGGCGGATCGGGTCAACATGGTTCCGGGCACCGCGGATCCCCTCTGTGATGGACGATCTAGAGATCATGATGAATAGCGGGTTTCGGCCGGCGAGGGTTAGGCGTACCGGCCGGGTGGGGGCTCCGCTCACCAACACAGACCGGGCCATGGCCACCAGCCGTCCCTGGCTGCGACCCCACAACTCTATTGATCTACGAAAGCCCCCTCGAGGGAGATTAGCACCGTCTCCGCAGATGCGGAACATCTGGCCTTAGGGATCTGCGAATGAGTAAATATCAAAAGATCTATACCGCAGACAAGGATTTACGCTAAGTATTTTTCTGCACGCGATGTGCTACCAGCAAGGGCTGGGTGACCATCGAAAGTGGAACGACTGCAGTCCCGCACCCCGACCGTGCCGGTCGTCCTCCGACGATCCACCACCGTTACTTGCCGGGCATTACGGGCAATGAGGTTGACGACGTGTACGGCTGGTGTAGGAGAGTGGGAGCTGTTCACCTCTGAGCAGCGCCCCGACCTGATGAGGTAGATCAATGAGCTTGAGCATTCGCAACCGGCTCACGGGCACCGTCACTGAGATCACCAGCGGGGCGGCGATGGGCACCGTGGCGATCGACGTCACTGGTGGACAGCGCATGACAGCCGCGGTGACCATGGATGCGATCAAGGATCTCAGTATCTCGGTGGGCTCTGCCGTCGATATTCTGATCAAGTCAACCGAGGTCTCTCTGGCCACAGGCGCTGTTTCCGGCATCAGTATCCGCAATCAGCTACCCGGTACGGTTTCCAGCCTCGAGACCGGTGGCGCAATGGTGGTCGCGCATATCGTCCTCGACGGTGGCGGTGAGATCACAGCGGCGATCACCCGGGCCGCCGCGACCGACCTCGGTCTCGCATCGGGTTCCACCGTGATCGCTCTGATCAAGTCGACGGAGGTCGCGCTTTCTGCCGCCTGACGCCGTGGCTGTCCGTGCCGGCAATGGCCTCGGTGCCGCGCTGTCGTCGTCCGTCCATGCCATCTCGGTAGCCATTCACGTGGACGGCGACCGCGGACGAGATTCTCGCCACGGTCCAGCTTGTCCAGGCCAACATCAAGAAACTTGTCGACAACAATGGAAAGTAAAGTCAGTGGAATCACGAGACACTAGGACTTCGGCGCACTCGGTACCGGGATGGCAACCACCGTGAGTCCCTCAATTCCAGCGAAATCGGCGGGATTGCACGTGTACACAGGTAGTTCATGAGATAGCGCCGTGGCTGCGATCATGACGTCATACGCACGGGCCGAAGGTTTGCGGCCAGCCAGCCGCAACGAGGCCGCCACACGTCCGAACACTCGGGCCGCTGCCGCGTCGAAGGGCAGCGGGTCGAAGTCGGCCTCTGCCTGCTGAACATGGGCCTGGCGGGCGGCGCGCTCCCCGTCTGTCGTCGCGACCAGCGGTCCGACCGAAAGCTCGGCCAGCGTGACCGCGGTGATGAGCGGCTCCGCAGGAAGGCTGGCTGGGTCCTCGATCCGAGACAACATGATCACAGTACTGGTGTCGAGGACACCACGCTCATGGTTGCACGACGGACCTGTCACAGCGCCGGGTCCAGCACACTGTCGATATCCGCCCTGAGCCCCACAGGATCGACGGCCGGCATGCGACGCCACCGCTCCAGAAGCAGGGATGCCGGTAGGGGACGGCGCGGCAACGGTCGTAGCTCCGCTACCGCACGACCATCCCGCGTCACCGTCAACGACTCCCCGCCCATGACACGGTCAAGAATCTCGCCGCCGTGGTTACGCAGATCACGAACCGCCACCTCAGTCATGGATATTAGCGTATCACGCGTGATACACGCCCCTGTTGCCGGGCGCTCTAACGGTGACATGGCGGCAACGATGCTTCGAGATGCACGTCGCCGGGCGGAGTCGACTCAGGTCGAGCTGGCGTGGCTCACTGGTGCTCGTCGAGAAAACGGACGATATGGCCGAACACATCCAGAGCGGCGCTATGACCGTTTGAACCCGCCCTGCTTTTGCGTTGTCAACCACGGGACCAGCGGGCCAGCGCTGCATTCACGCCGGAAAAACACGCCAGTGCGCTGCCCGCACCCGCACCGGTGATGGCGCTTGCGGCGACATCCGTGTGCCCGGACACGACAACGGCCGACACCGCGACCACAGTCAGCACTCCGCCGAGCACGAGAAACGACGGTGAACGCAGCACGGCCGCAATCGGCCACATGTGCACACCCACCACCAGGCAGATCCAGGGAGCCAGATACTCGGACCGGCCACTGGAGAAAATCGCGGTGGATCCCACAGCGGCGATGACTGTCTCGACCCGGACAACGATGCCGTAGCGACGCGACGCTTCCGACGCACTGAATACCGAACTGCTCGACCGCAGCTGCCACGACGCCCGCGCACCGAGCACGACGAGGATCACACTCGCGATCGCGCCAATGAGAAGCGGCCGCCGCCACGAGGAAGGCGGTCTCTCCTGCGCCCAGCCGAACCACATACACGCAAAGAAAGCAAGAATGAGCGCGGCCATCGCGTTGTCGCGAGTATATCGCACGTGGAGTCCTGTCTGACGATGCCGATCGTGTTCAGCCACCGGCGGCCGGCCGGAACAGCCCCACCGTGGTGACCTCGCCGGTGCGGTCAATCGACAGCTGCGATGTTCTCGCGGCCGGCACCGAGGTGGCGGGAGATCCCGCGCGCCGCGGCCAGCACAGCCGGCACGTAGCGTCGAGCGTGTCCGGCCTTGGCCGCGACGACGATAGACAGCGCCGCGACGACGGTGCGGGTCGAGTCGTAGACCGGTGCCGCGACCGAGACGGAGACCGTCTCGATCTGGCGGTCGCTGATCGCGTAGCCGGTCCGGCGGACCTCTGCCATGGTGCGGCGCAGCCGGGTCGGGTCGGTGAGGGTGTGCTCGGTGTAGCGCTTGAGCGGGCCGGCGAGCACCGCGTCGATCTCGTCGCTGGACGCGTGGGCGAGGAGCACAAGTCCGACGCCCGTCGCGTGCGCGGGCAACCGGCTGCCCGGTCGGCTCACGATGTGTACCGCCTGCCGGCCGGAGATCCTTTCCACGTAGACGACATCCGGCCCGTCCAGTACGGCGATCTGGACGTTTTCGTGGGTGACCTCGTAGAGATCCTCGAGGAACGGCAGCGCGGCCTCGCGCAGCCCGATGCTGCGCGGCGCCAGCGCGCCGACCTCCCATAGCCGTAGCCCGATGCGGTACCGGCCGCTGTGATCACGTTCCAGTGCGCCCCAGCGCGCCAGCTCGCCCACCTGACGATGCGTGGTGGTCAGCGGCAACCCGGCCAGCCGGCTGATCTCGGACAGCGCCAGCGTCGGGCGGTCGGCGCAGAAGCAGTCGAGGATCGCCAGGACCCGCTGGGTACCGGACGCGCGCCGCCTGCCGTTCATCGCGTGTCACTTTCGAAGAGGTCTTCCGGGTGGCGGAAGTCTAGGCCCGCACCGGCCGAGTCTGGGGCACGCTGATCCGACATCCGACATCCGTCACCGCCGAAGGAGTCGCCCGCATGCGCACACAGGTCGGCATCGTCGGCGCGGGGCCGGCCGGGCTCCTTCTCGCTCACCTGCTGCATCTGCAGGGGGTGGAGTCTGTCGTGCTCGAGCGCCGGGACCGTGCCTACGTCGAACGCCGCGTCCGCGCCGGGGTCCTCGAGCACGGGACGGTCCAGACGCTGCGCGAGGCCGGCGTGGGTAAACGGATGGACGCGCAGGGCCTGGTGCACACGGGCACCGAGCTGCGCTTCGGGCTGCGCAGCCACCGCATCGACTTCACCGCGCTCACCGGTCGCGGCATCATGGTCTACGGGCAGCAGGAGGTCGTGAAAGACCTGATCGCGGCGCGTCTCGACGCCGGTGGCGACGTGCGATTCGAGATCGAGGACGTCGCCCTCGTCGGTCTCGACCCCCAGGAGGCGCGCATCGAGTTCGTCCAGGACGGCGCGCGCCACGTGTTGGACTGCGACTTCGTCATCGGCACAGACGGGTTCCACGGCGTGAGCCGCAGCTACCTGCCCGACCTCGTGAGCTACGAACGCAGCTACCCGTTCGCGTGGCTCGGCGTCCTCGCCGACGCGCCGCCGTCCTCGCACGAGCTGATCTATGCCCGGCACGCCAACGGCTTCGCGCTACACAGCATGCGCTCACCGAGCGTCATCAGAATGTACCTCCAGGTCTCGCCCGACGAGGATCTCAGCGAATGGCCCGATGATCGGATCTGGGCGGAGCTGCATGCCCGACTAGCCGACGACACAGGCTTCGCGTTGACCGAAGGCCCTTTGCTGGACAAAGGGATTACATCGATGCGCAGTGTCGTGGTGACGCCGATGCAGCACGGCCGGCTGTTCCTCGCCGGGGACGCGGCGCACATCGTCCCGCCCACCGGCGCGAAGGGGATGAACCTCGCCGTGGCCGACGTCCGCCTGTTGTCCCGGGCGCTCGGCGGCTACTACGCCGCAGGCCGGGACGACCTGCTCGCCGCCTACACCCAAACCGCGCTGCGCCGAGTCTGGCGCGCAACCCACTTCTCCTGGTGGATGACCTCGATGCTGCACCGCTCGCCCGACGACGACGTCTTCGGCGAGCAGCTCGCGCTGGCTCAACTCGACTACGTCGTGTCGTCCACGGCGATGGCGACGTCGCTGGCCGAGAACTACACCGGGCTGCCCTACGCACAAGGATGGTCATACCGATGAACGACGTGGACGTAGACGTGGCGCTGCCGCTGCGGATGCCGACCGGCTATCGCGTGGACGCCGAGGGAACCCACCCCTCGTTGTCGTTCGCGGGGTACAAGAGCACCGCGCTGCGCCATCCGACCAGGCCACTGCACCTGTTGCCACATCGGCTCACGGAGGTCACCGGGCCGCTGTTCGGCTCCGAGCGGGTCGGGCCGGGCGAGGACGACCTGACCCGTTACGACGGAGGTGAAGCGTGCGGGCAGCGGATCGTCGTCCATGGGCGGCTAAAGGACTCGGGTGGCCGCGCGGTGCCGGGCGCCCTGCTCGAAGTGTGGCAGGCCAACGCCGGCGGCCGGTACCGGCACGTCGGCGACCAGTGGCCGTCGCCGCTGGATCCGCACTTCGCCGGGCTGGGCCGCACGGTCACCGACGGCCAGGGCCGGTACCGGTTCACCACGATCAGGCCCGGGGCATACCCCTGGAAGAACCATCACAACGCCTGGCGGCCGGCGCACATCCATTTTTCGGTCTTCGGGCGGGCCTTCGCTCAACGGCTGATCACGCAGATGTACTTCCCGGACGATCCGCTGTTCGTCCAGGACCCGATCTACAACTCCGTCCCGGACGAGAAGGCCAGGGCGCGGATGGTGGCGTCCTACGACCACGACGTGACGACGGACCACTGGGCGCTCGGTTTCCGGTTCGACATCGTGCTGCGTGGACGCGACCAGACCCCCTTCGAGAGCGAGCCGCACGATGACTGAGCTGCTCGGATCGACACCGTCGCAGACCGTCGGGCCGTACCTGGCCATCGTGCTGGCCTGGGCGGATGGCTCAAATGTCGTCGCCCCCGGGACCGCGGGCCTGCTTACGATCACCGGAAGGCTGATCGACGGCGCCGGTGACGGAGTCCCCGACGGCCTCATTGAGATCTGGCAGGCCGACCCCGCCGGACGCTTCAACCACCCCGACGATCCGCGCGGCGCCCGTGCCCACATCGGGTTCCGGGGATTCGGCCGATGCCCGACCGAATCCGACGGCACGTTCGTCTTCCACACGCTCAAGCCCGAGCCGCTGCCAGCCGGCGACGGTGGCACCGAGGCGCCGCACCTGGACGTGTCCGTCTTCGCGCGTGGACTGCTGCATCGCCTCGTCACGAGGATCTACTTCCCCGACGAGGCCGCGGCCAACGCGACCGATCCGGTGCTGGGCGGGCTCGAACCTGCACAGCGGCGCCTGTTGACAGCGGTAGAACAGGAGAACGGCGGCCTGCGTTTCGACATCCGGATACAGGGTCACGACGAGACCCCGTTCTTCGCGATCTGATGGCGAAGACATCGGTGCGATCATGCTGGGCGACCAGGACGGTGAACCGGTGAGTGCCCTGTGGGATCCGATCTTCGGTGCGACCGCGGTCGCCGCCACCACCGACGACCGCGCCTGGCTCGGCGCCCTGTGTGACGTCGAAGCCGCATTGGCTCGTGCCTGCGCGACGGTAGGACTGATCGACGGTGCGACGGCGACGCAGATCGAGGCCGCCTGCGCGCAGGCGGCCGCCCACGATCCCGGCGAGCTCGGTCGGCAGGCCGCCGCCGACGGCAACCCGGTGATCCCGCTGGTCCGCCGGCTTCGGGTCGCGCTCGCGCAAGCCGCGGATGAACACGCCGCTTCGGCCGTCCATCTCGGCGCCACCAGCCAGGACATCCTCGACACCGCGGCCATGCTGGTGGCGCACCGGGCGACGGCCGTTATCGGCGGCGGACTCGATGGCGCGGCCGAGGCGTGCGCCGTCCTTGCACGCGACCATCGAAACACCGCGATGGCCGGACGAACGCTGCTTCAGCAGGCGGTGCCCACCACGTTCGGGGCGGTAGCGGCCGGCTGGGGAGAAGGCCTCGACCGAGCCGGCCGTCGCCTGCGGGCGGTACGGGAGGACCTCGCCGTGCAGCTGGGTGGCGCCGCCGGCACGCTTGCCGCGCTGTATCCGGGCGGTCCGGCCGTCCGCGCCGCCTTGGCCGATGAACTCGGGCTGACCGACCCGGGCACGGTCTGGCACACCGAGCGCGTCCGCATCGCCGAACTCGCCGGCGCGCTCGGCGCAGCGTCCGGCGCGGTCGGCAAAATCGCCACCGACATCGTGCTGCTCGCCCAGACCGAACTCGGCGAGGTGGCCGAAGGCGTCGGTGGCGGATCGTCGGCGATGCCACACAAGCAGAACCCGATCGCGGCCGTGACGGCCCGGGCCGCCGCCGCACAGGCGCCCGGCCTGGTGGCAACCCTTCTCGCCGCGATGCCCGGCGAGCTGCAGCGCGGCGCCGGTCCGTGGCACGCCGAGTGGGCACCGCTCACCGCGCTGCTCAACGTGGCGGGCGGCGCTGCGGCCAGACTGCGCGTATCGCTGTCGGGCCTGCATGTCGACCGCGACGCTATGAGCCGCAATCTACGATGTATGCAGGCAATCGACGCCCGGGTCCGGCCGAGCACCGATGTCGGCCATGCCGGCGACATCGTCGATCACTATCTCGCGGGACGACACCGATGACCGTCACGCTCCACTCCCTCGCCGAGGGGCCGCGCCGAGCACCGGTGCTGGTGCTGCTCAACTCCCTCGGCGCGTCGACCGCGATGTGGGATCCGCAGGTCGCCGTCCTCGCCGAGCGGTTCCGCGTCGTGCGGATCGACAGCCGCGGCCACGGCCGCTCACCCGCCGCCCCGCCCGCCCCGCCCGCCCCGCCCGGCCAGCCCGGCCAGCCCGGCCAGCCGTGCACGATCGACGAGCTGGCTCGCGACGTCCTGGCCGTGCTGGACCGGATCGAGCTCGATCTGGGCGTCACCCGCGTCCACCTGGCCGGTCTGTCCCTCGGCGGGATGACGGCCATGTGGATCGCCGCGCACCATCCGCAGCGGATCGCCCGGCTGGCTCTGCTCTGCACGTCGGCCCACCTGCCGCCCGCGAAGGCCAGGTTCGCCCGTGCCACCACGGTGCGACGCGACGGGCTGGGCCCGATCGCCGAGGCAGTCGTCCAGCGCTGGGTGACACCGGGCCTCGCGGCCCGCGACCCCGGCCTGGTGGCGGCGCTCGTGGCCATGCTGAGGTGCACCGATGCGGAGTCCTACGCGCAGTGCTGCGAGGCGATCGCCACCATGGATCTGCGCCCCGATCTCGCTCGCATCGCCGCGCCGACGCTGGTCATCGCCGGGGCCGACGATCCGGCCATCCCACCCGAGCACCTACAGACGATCGCCAACGGTATCGCCGGGGCCCGGTTCGAGGTGCTCGGGAACGCGGCACACCTCGCCACGGTCGAGCGGTCCGGCGAGGTCGCACGCCTCCTGCTGGAGCACTTCTGCCCGCCGGACGGTGCGGGGCCCGTCGCCGGGAGCGCGACGTTGAGCGCGGGTTATGCGACGCGCCGCGCCGTCCTGGG
>NZ_CAUVXL010000204.1:0-12331 GCF_963555915.1 Protofrankia sp. Cas4 | reverse complement strand
CGCCCGTAGGGGGAGTCCTGGGGTTCGCCGGGACATGCGCCGCCGCCGTCGAGTACCCGCCGTACGGCCGCGTCGGTGTTCTCGACCTCGAAGTAGGTGATCCAGGATGACGACGGCGCGTCGGCCACGCCGTGAATTCCGCCGATCATCTGGCCGTCGCCGCGGTGCAGCACGGTGTAGTCGATGTCGGGAGCCGCCATGGGTTCCAGGGTGTAGTCGAAAACCGCCTGGTAGAACGGGCGGGCCGCGTCCGCTGCGGGTGTGCGCAGCTCGTTCCACGCCAGGGAACCGGGTTCGTTGACGATCCGCGCGCCGGGGTGCATGCGGCCCTGCCAGAGGCCGAACTGCGCGCCGGTCGGATCGAGGGCGATCGCCATCCGCCCGGCGTCCATCGCATCGATGGGCGCCACGACGACCTGGCCGCCGGCGTCGGCGATGTGCTTGGCAGTGCCGTCAGCGTCGTCGGTGGCGAAGTAGAGGTTCCACCAGAAGGAGGTGGCGTTCGGGTCCGGGTTCGCCATGACGGCCGCCACCGGCTGCCCGCGCAGCAGGCACATCGTGTAGCCCCCGGCTTCGGGGGGTCCCTCCTCGAACTCCCAGCCGAACAGGGTGCCGTAGAACTCCTTTGCGCGTTGGATGTCGGGAATGCCGAGGTCGATCCAGGTGGGTGTCCCCGGCGGTTGGTTACTCGTGACTTCGACCATGGGTCCGTCTCCTTCGAGCGTGTCGGGTACAGGCCTGCCTACCCATCCTCGACATCTCCTGACGGTTCGACCAGTCCCCACGCTCGCAAGCCCACGCCGACTCCGGGGTCCTCAGCTGAGGACGGTGATCCTGGCGCCTGTGCCGGAGAGGTAGAGCGGGCTGTCGGTGATGTTCACGCGGTCCTCCTCGCCGATGTAGAGGTCGATGTGCTTGTCCGCCGCCGAGGCCCGGGGTGCACTCGTCCCGGACGGTCCACGTAGCCGCCCGCAGCGGTACCCGGGTGCGGCTGTCCGAGGCGCTCCGGCGAACCTGACCCGGCTCCGGCCGTAGTCGGTGACTGTTTTCAGAACGACTGTTTTCAGAACGGTGGTGGCTCCGGCTCCGGCTCCGGCTCCGGCTCCGGCTCCGGCTCCGGCTCCGGCTCCGGCTCCGGCTCCGGGTTGGCGTTGGGGTTCGGGTTCGGGTTCGGGTTGCAGTCGATGTAGGGTTCCGGACTGGTGTGGTGGACGCGCTTTTCCGGGCTCGTCCAGGTGACCGACCCGTCGGAGCCGGCCAGGTTGACCGACCATTTCCCCCCGTGTTTCATGCGGTGGTGGCGGCGACACAGAGTGAGCAGGTTTGCCGATTCGGTGGTCCCGCCGCCAGCATGGGGCTGGACGTGGTCGAGGTCGCAGGCCGCGGCGGGTTTACGGCAGCTCGGGAACCGACAGGTGCGGTCCCGGGTCTGCACGTGACGGGCGAGCGCGGCTGAGGGGAACCGTCGCCGGCTCACATCCAGGAGACTGCCGTCGACGGGGTCGGTGAGGATCCGCCGCCAGGTGGCGTTGGCCGCGCAGGCCAGGTCGCGGGCGAGCCCTGCGGAGATCGGCCCGTAGCCGGCCAGCTCGCCGGGGGCGTCGGTCAGCCCCAGCAGGGTGTCGGCAGGCACGATCACCCCGATCTCGATGTGGACGGGTTCGTAATTATGATGGCGGCCCAGCAGTAGATCGGTGAGGACGTCCGCGCGGCGTTCATCCATGCTCCGGGGATCGTCCGGAGCGCCGGCACAGCGGGCGAGGGCGTCGATGTGCTGGTAGGCGGCCTGGGCTTCGGCAGCCGGCAGGAACGCCCACAGTTCGGCCATGCCGTCATCGAGGGGTCCGATGCGCACCTGCCGCTCCCGGCGCTGCTTCTCGTGGCGCCGCTGGGCGCCATCGGGGTCGACGGCGAGCACGGCCCGGCGCAGGGCCTGGCGGAACAGCGTGTGGCTCGCCCGACCGCCGCGGGCCAGCACCTTCTCCTCGACGGCTGCCGCGTGGACCTGCGACAGCGAGCCGGTGGCGTCGGCGACCGCGCGCGCTCGGCCCAGGTCGATCGCACCGGCTTCCAGAGCGGCCAGGGTGGCCGGTAGCCGGTAGGTCACCGTGTGCGCCAGCTTCAGCTGGGCGGCTGCGGCGCTGCACGACAGGTCCAGCTCGATGGCGATCTCGCTGGCGGCGAACTCGCTGAACACCGGGTCCGGCCCGGCCGCGGACCGCAGCTCGACGAACCGGGCCTGCGTGCGGATCAGCGCCGCGTCCAGCCTGGCCTTCTCCCGCACGATGGTCGTCATGAGGGTCAGGCAGGCATCCGCGTCCAAGGCGGCGATGGGCCCGGGGCCTGCGCACGCATCACATGTTGGGCACGCATCACATGTTGGGCACGCATCAGATCTTGCGCACCCATCGGTCGGATCGAACATATGTTCAGTTTAGCTCGCTATCCCGACATTTCCACCCCGTTCAGCGACCCGGATTCGTCGTCGGGCCGCCCCGGACGCCTTCACCATCGCGGCAACCTCGACGGCCCGACGACGATTCTGCGTGGACAAGGCGTGCTCCTGGATGTTCCAACCCCGGCTAGGTAACTGCTGGTGCCGCCCTTGACCGACGACCGGTGGACGCGGGTCAGCCGCTGACGCCGATCTGGCCGAGCAGGGTCGCGTGGTCGAAGGAGACGGTCTCCTTGACAAGCCGGTCGCCGTCGAAGTGGAAGACGCAGCCGCAGCGCACGTCGATGGGTCTGCCGGTGGCGGGCACACCGGCCCACGGGCCATGGTGGGTAACCGCCATCCAGGTGTCGACGAACACGATGTCGTCGCCGTGGTGGATTGAAAGGGCTTCGGCGGCGAAATCGGGGAACGCGCCGAACAGCATGGTCAGTAGCTCCTCGACCGCTTGCGGCCCGTTCGTCGGGGCGCCCAGGGCGACCACGTCGTAGTTGGCCTCGGCGAAGGTGTTGAGGGTGGCGGCCACATCGTGGCGGCCCTCGGCCTCCATGTGCGTCCGCACGATCGCTTCGCGGCGGGCCCGCAGCTTGGCTTCGGGAGTGGTGTTGGTGTTGGTGTCGGTGTCGGTGGTGGCCGTGTTAGTGGTTGTCGTCATGGCCGCAATGGTGCGCGGGCGGCCCCGGCCCGGAGATCCCGGAGATCCCGGAGATCCCGGAGATCCGCCATTTGCCGTCGCCGGCAGACTATGTACACGCTTTCCCCGCTGCTGGCTGCTGGCTGCTGGCTGCTGGCGGATTCAGGCGATGCCCGAGCGCACGGCGAACGCTGTCGCCTCAGCAGGTCGGCGGCCAGGAAGACGTGGGTGGGGTTGGCGAGGTCCGCATTATCCGCGCGGGTCGCGAGGGTGACCAGGCGTCGCCCGATCGCGATCCGCTCGGTCAGATGGCCCGCTCCCCGCAGGGTGAACTGGCGGGCGTGCAACGCGACCCCGAGGGCCGCGTCGTCGCCGCTTACGCCGGCCACCTCGAGCGCTTCGGCACTGCGTTCCCGCGCCGGTTCACCACCGGCATGCCAGTACAGCTCGATCGCCAGTCGGCTGAGCAGCCGTGCCCGAAGTGCGTGATTGTCGGTGTTCGCCTTGATGGCGTGGGTGAGCAGGGAGACCAACGCCCAGTCGACGGTGCCTGCGGTGACCACGGTGGTGCCCGCGCCCAACGCGGCGCGGGCGAGTTGTGCGCGTGCGCCGCAGCGTGCGGCCATCTCGGCGGCGCGGTCGCAGGCGCGGCGCGCACTGTCGCGGTGGCCGGCCCGCGCCCATGCCGGCGGCGTCATGCCCGCCGGCGTGCAGCAGCCTGGACAGCTCCTGTACGAAGAAGGGGTTGCCGCCGGTCCGGGCGTGCATCGTCGGCGTTTTCCTCGCCACCGTGTTCGCGATCCCGTTCGCCGACCGGGGGGCCGCCGGAACCGTTGCGAAGGCGGAACGAACGGATCATTTCGCCCACGGCGCGTTCGTCCAGTCCCCGTACCGGGACGACCA
Organism: Protofrankia sp. Cas4; assembly: GCF_963555915.1. Taxonomy (NCBI): domain Bacteria; kingdom Bacillati; phylum Actinomycetota; class Actinomycetes; order Frankiales; family Frankiaceae; genus Protofrankia; species Protofrankia sp. Cas4. Next base: position 8,342 of record NZ_CAUVXL010000204.1, on the reverse strand, counting down.
CTGTGGTGGCACCGTCGGCCACCGTTCCGAGCATCGTGGCGACGGGGTCCCCGGGATGGACCTCGATGTCGCGGTAGGCGGCGATGACGAGCACCGGGGCGTCCGCCAGCTCCCCGGCCAGATAGGTCAGCAGCACCGACGGCTCGTCGGCCCGGTGCAGGTCGTCGATGACGATGACGAGGCCGCCCGCTTCACCGGCCAGATGAACGCCGTTGACGCCGGGGGAACCGGCGCCCTCAACGGCGCGGGGGTGCGAGGGGGAGATCTGCCAGGGGTAGTCGGGTCACGGTCTCCCACCGGTATGTACGACCTTCGCGGCGCAGCTCGACCAGGGCGACGGCTTTGATCAGAACGCCGGCTCGGGGTAGCTCCCGAAGCGCCTCGACTGCCTGGATGATCGGGCGTGCGTCGGTCGGGCTGTTGCAGTACGCGATGCCGACGTGTGGCCGGAAGCCGTGTGGCTTGGCGATGGCCGCGGCTGGTCCGAGCGTGGCGGCGGTGGCGTTGATGATCCGATTGCGCAGGTCGATGACGGGTTCCCACGGCACGACGCTGAACCGGACCGCGCCGGAGGACCCGGCGAGCGGTCCCACAGTCAGGGCGAAAGTTTGGACGTCGGAGAGCTGCTGTCGCGTCTCGTTGACGGCCTTCTCGACTTCGATGGTCGTGGTCTCGTCGGCGAAGGCAAGTCGCTGAAGGGTGAGGTGCAGCCCGTCGGCCGGAACCGGGTCGAGGACAGGTAGGTGTAGCCGGGCCTGGCATCTGGCGGCAAGGTCGCAGAGCTCGGCCGCGTCCTCGAAGGTCAGCATCCAGTGATACGACCGGCGTCCGGGTGTCCAGCCTGGGCGGTCCCAGTGGTTGGTGAGAGTGTCGAGCGCGGCGAAGCGGTGCCAGTCCTCAGCGACAGGATCCGCCGTGGGTGCGACGGTCACCGGCTTCCGCCGGACCAGGAGTCCGCACAGGCAGCCTGATCGCCAGCGGGTGGGGGCTTCGATGGCGGGTTCGCAGACCGCACGTCAGGCGGTGAGGAGAACTCGGCCGTCGTGTGCGCGGATGGCTGGCGGCCCGTCGTTCAGTGCGTCGAGGACACGCACCGCGTATGCCTCGGCCATGTCGTTGCGCACGTCGTCGGGTGTCATCCAGCGGAGTCGGGAGGTCTCGTCACTCGTACGGATGGTGCCGCCGATGACGTGGCATCGGAAGACCAGGGCGACGACGGCAAGTCTCATGTTCTTGTAGACGCCGGTGAGAGCCTCCGCTGCAACGAGAAGGCCGGTTTCTTCCTCGACTTCCCGTCGAAGTCCGCTGTCGATGCTTTCGCCCAGTTCCAGGACGCCTCCTGGGGGCTCCCAATGGGCGTTGTCCCGACGTTGGACGGCCAGGACCTGGCCCTGGCCGTTGACGATGGTCGCGGCGACGCTGACCGAGTGCCGCGGGGCCGTTGTGCTCATGTGCGTGATTCTTCTCGGCCTGGCGCTGCCCCGGGGACACGGGGAACGCGCGAGATGGGGGTGCGTCAGGCGGGGGTCGGCAAGCTGGCGGGTCTGGTCGTCGCCGGGGTTGTCGTGCCGGCGGTCGCGGTCTCGCGGTTTGCGGTCTCGCGGTTTGCCGTCTCGGCGGTTGCCGGGATGGCACGGCGGCCGGGGATGGCCAGGCCGGCGAGGGCGCCGGCGGTGAGGGCGGCCACGCCGGCCCACAGCGCGGGGACGGTGCCGTCGACGAACGTCTGCGGGTTGTCATATCCGCCCCGGCTCGCGAAGACGGAGGCGAGGACGGCGACGCCGAGGACCCCACCGAATTCGCGGACGGCGTTGTTGGTGCCGGAGGCGAGACCTTCCTGGTCGGGCCGGACGGAGCCCAGCGCGACGGACGCGATCGGGACGAAGAACAGCGCCATGCCGACACCGGAGAGGATGAACGCCGGGACGAGCGTGTTGTAGGTCATGGTGGTGGTCATGTTCGCCGCGATCCAGGCCAGGCCGGCGGCCTGGAGGAACAGGCCGGTGACCAGGAGCGGACGTCCACCGATGCGGTCGGAGAGCGGGCCGGCCAGCGGCGCGACCAGCAGTGGCATGGCCGTCCATGGCAGGGTGCGCAGTCCGGCCTCCAGGGGCGAGTACCCGAAGACGCTCTGCAGGGCCTGTGCGAGCAGGAAGATCGAGCCGAACATGCCGACGGAGAACAGCAGGGCGGTAATGTTCACCGCGGCGAACCCGCGGCCGCGGAACAGGCTCATGGGTAGCATCGGCTGGCCGCCGCGGGCGGCGACGCGCAGTTCCCAGGCGACGAACGCGGCGACGCCGACCGCGCCGAGGAGCAGGTTCGCGAGTACTCCGGTGCTGGTCCAGCCGTGGCCTTCGCCGCGGACCAGGCCGAGAGTGAGGCCGAACAGCCCGGCGGAGGCGAGTGCGACGCCGGGCAGGTCCAGGCGGGTGGACGCCCCGTGGGTCTCGGCGAGGCGGCGCAGCGCCATCGGGATGGCGATGATCCCGACCGGCACGTTCACCCAGAAGATCCACTGCCAGGCGGCGCCCTGGGTGATCGCGCCACCGACGAGTGGGCCGACCGCGACGGCGAGGCCGGAGACCGCGCCCCACACGCCGAGGGCCGCACCGCGCCGTTCGGCCGGTACGGCCGCGGACAGGATGGTGAGGGTCAGCGGCAGGATGAACGCCGCGCCGAGTCCCTGGACGGCCCGCGCGGCGATGAGGATCCCGATGGATGGGGCGAGGGCGGCGGCTGCACTACCCAGAGTGAAGATCGTAAGGCCGGTGACGAAGATGCGGCGACGGCCCAGCCGGTCGCCGAGGGCTGCGCCGATGAGCAGCATGACGGCGAACGGCAGCGTGTAGGCGTTCACCGTCCACTCCAGGCCCTCGAGCCCAGCGCCGAGGTCCGCCCGGATCTGGGGGAGCGCGAAGGTCACCACCAGGTTGTCCAGGGAAACCATGAACGCGGCCAGCGAGGTCACGACGAAGGTCCAGATGATCCGTGTCCGTTGGGTGATCACGATCTACCTTCTTTCTAGTTAGTACTCACTTACTTTTGATGAAGTGAGTAGTCACTCTCTTTGCTGGGCAAAAAAAATCAGTCCTCGGCCGACGGAGCGGCCAGGCAGACCAGCCGTGCCCACTCCTCGCTGAGGGAGGGCAGGTCCATCGCGGCCGCGACGTTCATGAGCATCCCGTGGGCGAAGAATCCACGCAGCGCCTCGGACGGCACCCCCGAGAGCCGCTCCACAGCGCGCCACAGATCGTGGAAACCGGTGCGGGTCGCCGCCCGAATGTCAGGGTCGGTGCAGCTGGCGTACGCCTGCAGCTGCATGAGCAGGTAGGTCCGGTCGCGCAGGAGTTCCTGGTAGGACAGGCCGATCGCCTTGAGCGCCGGCTGCCCGCCGAGCTCGCCCGCCGCCTGTTCGAAGCGTCGCACGGTGCGGGCGAAGGTGTCCCGCACGGCGGTGAGGAAAAGATCCTTCTTGGTGGGGTACAGGCGGAACAGGTACGGCTGGGAGATGCCGGCGCGTTTGGCGATCACCTCGGTGGATGTGCCGGCCAGGCCGCCACGGGCGAACTCCTCGACGGCTACGGCCAGCACGCTTGTGCGACGCTCGTCCGCGGTCATCCGCGTCCTGGTGCTGCCCGTCGCACGCGTGGCCATGCCAGAAAGGTAGTGGCCACTCACTTCCCCTGTCAACCGGACGCCGGCGCGGCCGTCCCGGCCTATCTCGTCCCGGCCCGGATCCGGTGGAGAACGCCTGGTGCTGGTCAGCCTAACCACGCTTAGCCTAACTCGGGTTAGTCTAGATGCGTGGCAAAGCCATCGGACCTGTTCGATCGCCAGTACGAATGGGATGACCTGGAGCGATTCGTCACGTCAACGAGCCCCGGCGTCCGGGTCGGTGTCCTGTCCGGACGACGCCGGGTCGGCAAGAGTTACCTGCTCCGCCGACTTGTCCGCGAGTTCGGCGGGATCTACCACATGGCCCTGGAGGAAGAGCCTGGCCCGGCCCTGCAGCGCTTTGCCGACGGACTGGTCGCGCAGCGACTCCATGCAGGTCAGGTGCGCTTTCGGGACTGGAACGAGGCGATGCGCGCCGCGCTACCGCCCGCCGGTGTCGGTCTCGCCCCCCTAGGCGACCCGGCGCCCGGTCGTGCGGGTGCGCCTCTGCTGGTCATTGACGAGCTGCCGTACCTGCTGGCCCATCCCGCTGGACGGGAGCTGCCGTCGGTGCTGCAGAGTCTTGTGGATGAGAGCCGTTCCGCCTCCGGGTGGCCCTCGTACCGGGTGATCGTCTGTGGATCGGCGCTTTCGATCATGTCGGAGCTGCGAGCGGGCCAAAGGCGACGCGAACATGTTCCTTCCGCGTCGCCGGAGGCCGAAATACCCGAGCAATTGTCAGGGAGCAGGCCGCTGCGCGGGCGAGCCGAACTCGACCTGATGCTGCGTCCGTTCGACTTCCGCACCAGCGCCGGTCTGTACGGCATTGCCGACCCGACCGTCGCCTTTGCGCTGTATGCGATTGTCGGCGGTATTCCCGGTTATCGCGACCTGCTTGCCGACGCCTCCCCACAGACCATGGCCGAGCTTGACGACCTGCTGGTGAGCACGGTCCTCAATCCCAGTCATGCATTGTTCGGGGAAACGGCCTACCTGCTGCGGGAGGATCCGCGTATCACCGAGCGGGCGCTGTACTACTCGGTGCTCGCCGCGATTGCCGGCGGCGCTACCACACCGTCCAAGATTGCTGCTGTGCTCGGACGGGCGCAACGCAGTCTCGGCCATGCGCTCGACGTTCTGATCACCGCCGGGTTCGTCTGCAAGGACGACGACGTGCTGCTGCAGCGCAGACCGACGTTGACCATCGCCGACCCCATCGTTCGTTTTCACGAGCTGGTGGTGAACCCGCGGTTGGTCGCCTTCGAGGAGCGTCGGGCGATGCAGGCATGGCGCGCGGCCCGGGAAACCGTCCGGGCACAGGTTTTCGGGCCGGCGTTCGAGGAGATTGCCAGGGAGTGGACGCTTCGCTATGCCTGCGAGGAGACCCTGGGGGGTCCGGTGGGCGAGGTCGGGCGGACGGTTGTCAACGACCGTGCGGGTCGAGCCCAGCACGAGCTGGACGTAGTGGCCCTCGCGGCCGGCGGGCGTCGCGGCGGCGGAGCGCCGGTGGTACGCGCGATCGGTGAGGTCAAGGACTCCGATCGGCCCCGCAGCGGCGCCGATCTGGCGCGCTTGGACCGCGTCCGGGCACTACTGGTCGCCCGCGGAGTGGAGGCGGCCGGCGCGAAACTGCTGCTGTTCGGGCGCGCCGGATTCGACCCGGAGCTGCAGGCTGCCGCGGACCGGCGATCCGAGGTCGAACTCGTCGACATACACCGCCTGTACACCGGCATGTAAGAGCGCCCGGCAACAGGTGTGTGGATCAAGGAGCGGGGCTGGGGCGCGCACGCTCGTGGTCCACCCCGTCCGGCGGGATCAGGCGACCCGGACCTCAACTCCGGCGACGGCGACGACGTCACCGCATCGAAGCTGCCGGCCGCGGCGCTCGTCGACCTCGCCGTTCACCTGTACCAGGCCGGCTGCGAGCAGTGGCTTGACGTCTCCGCCGGAATCCACCAGATCCGCGAGCTTCAGGAACTGGCTCAGGCGGATCGCCTCGCCGGCGATGGCCACCTCTCGCATGTCGATTTCCTCCTCTAGTCGGCATCCGAAGTCGGCATCTGGCGATGCGACAGAACCACAATCGCATCGCCGTCGGCCCGTCAGCACGACGGGCCGTTCACGTCACATGGCCGTGCGAGAGTGGTCGGGTGCAGGTGGGGATCCTCGGTCCACTCGAGGTACGCGGCGACGACGGTCGGGAGATCGATATCCCGGGCGCTGGGGTCACTGGGCGCTGGGGTCGTCAGGCGCGGCGGTTGTAGGCCCGCAGTCGTCAGGCGCGGCGGTTGTAGGCCCGCAGCGCGAGCGGCACGAACAGCGCCAGCAATGCCGCCATCCAGCCCAGCGTCCACACCAGGTCCGAGGCGACCGGTCCGCCCAGCATCAGGCCGCGCACCGCGGCGACCAGGTGCGAGATCGGGTTCACCTTGACCGGCGCCTGCAGCCAGCCGGGCATCGTCGAGACCCGGACGAAGGTGTTGCTGCCGAACGACAGCGGCAGCACCAGCATGAACATGATCCCCTGCACCGTACCGGGAGTGCGCGCCACCATGCCGACCCACACCGAGATCCAGCAGAAGCACAGGGCGAACGCGATCGACAGCCCCAGCGCGGCCACCAGTGACAGCGGGTCGGTGGCGATACGGAAGCCGATGAGGTACCCGAAGCCCAGAAGAATGACACACAACAGCAGATAGCGCACGACATCGGCGAGGACCGCGCCGACCAGCGGAGCCGACCGGGTGATGGGCAGTGCCCGGAACCGGTCGAACACCCCCTTCTCGATGTCGGCGTTGAGGTTCTGCCCCAGCGCGATGCTGCCCATGGCGATGGACTGGCCGAGCATCCCCGGCAGCAGGAACTCAAGGTAGTCGTGCTGGGACCCGCCGCCGATCGCGCCACCGAAGATGTAGACGAACAGCAACAGGAAGATCACGGGTTGCAGTGTCACGTCGACGAGCTGTTCAGGTGTCCGCATGGTCTTGATCAGATTCCGGCGCGCGAGCACCAGGGCATGGCGCAGCGCACGGTGCCGGGGCTGGGCGGCTACGGGCCCGGGTGTCGGTGGCGCGGGTGGCCGCCGCCGTGGCTCGGTGGTCATGACTGTCATGCGGCCGACTCCTGTTCGGACGTGGTGCGGTCGTCGGTGCGGCTGCCGGTGCGGTTGCCGGTGAGGGTGAAGAACACCTCGTCCAGGCTCGGCAGGTGCAGAGACAGCTCGGTGACGCGGATGCCGGCCAGCTGCAGCTGGGCGATCGCCTCCGGCAGCACCTCGTCGCTGTCGACGGCGACGGTCAGGCGGTCGCGCCCGTCGGGCTGCGGCGCTGACCCCGCGATGTCGGCGAGCAGCCGGCTCAACGCGTCGCGCTGGGCCGGGTCGGCCGGGCGGACGCTCAGGCGCTGGCCGCCGAGTACGCGTTTGAGGCCGTCGGGGGTGTCGTGGGCGATCACCCGGCCGTGGTCGATGACGGTGATCTCATCGGCGAGCGCGTCGGCCTCCTGTAGGTACTGGGTGGTCAGCAGCACCGTCGAGCCGTCGTGGACGAGGCTGCGCACGACGTCCCACATCTCCTCCCGTTTCACCGGGTCCAGGCCGGTGGTCGGCTCATCCAGGAAGATCACTGCTGGTCGGCCGACGAGCGACGCGGCGAGGTCGAGCCGGCGCCGCATGCCGCCGGAGTAGGTCTTGGCCAACCGGCCGCCGGCCTCGACCAGGTCGAACCACTCCAGCAGCTCGCCTGCCCGCCGCCGGGCCTGCGCTGCGGGCAGGTCGAGCAGCTGGCCGATCATGACGAGGTTCTCGACGCCGGTCAGGTCCTCGTCGACGGAGGCGTACTGGCCGGTCAGGCCGATGTGCATACGGACCTGCTGCGGGTTGCGCGCGACGTCGAAGCCGGCCACTGTGGCGTGCCCGGAGTCGGCGCGCAGCAGGGTGGCGAGGATGCGGACGGCGGTGGTCTTCCCGGCACCGTTGGGGCCCAGCACGCCGAGCACGGTGCCCTCACGCGCCGCCAGATCGATGCCGGCTAACGCGTGGGTGTCACCAAAGCGCTTGGTGATCTTTTCGGCATGGATGGCGAACGTCATACGTCAGATACTGCCGGGCGAGGCTGGTATGGCGCGTACATCCTGCTGGCACATGTTGACGGAGGCAGGTAGGGACGGCGGGGTGTAGGGACGGCTCCGGCGGCCTACCGCTGGTCGAGCATCCATGCGACCAGGAGCGCGATGCCCATTACGACGAAGACGATCATCGTTCCCGCCAGCACGTAGAAACCGACGGTCTTGATCAGCCCGATGGTGACCGGAACCGCCGCGGCGACCACGAGAAAGCCGCTTGTCGTGACTGGCGTGCTGATGAGCGTCAGCACCGTCCTGGGTCCGCTCGGCCGATCGGTGCCCTGGCGATCGGTGGCCAGTTCGGCGGCCAGCGATGGCATGAGCCGCACCGTTCCCCAGGTGAGCACGACGAAGGCGATCGCGAGGCCGAGGGCGTACAGAAAGCCGACGGCATGGCCGAACGCGTCGAACGACGCGCCGGCGCCGAGCGCAGTGGCCGCGAACGGGACGTACCACGCGGTCGTGTGGTCCTGTTTTGCCTGCTCAGCGAGCCGCCGGGCCTGCGCGAGTCGTTCGGCCTGCCGGGCGGTCCTGTCGGTGTGCGGGCTGGCCATCGTTGATCC
>NZ_CAUVXL010000203.1:0-11831 GCF_963555915.1 Protofrankia sp. Cas4 | reverse complement strand
CCTCTCATGGTGGGCCCGGCCGGATGAACACGCGACTGCAGCCCATATTGACAATGGTTGTCAAATCGGAGATAGTCGATGTTCCAGCGTGTCGCTGCGACAGGAGGATCAGTCATGTCCTTGACCGTGTCCCCGGATCTGCTCGTCCAAGCCGAAGCCGGCCATGTCGACCAGGAGGCGTTCCTGGCGTGTGTGCGCGAGTCGCTGCCCTACGCCTACGGGCTGGTCGAACGACTCGCCGGTGAGCTGCCGGCCGCCGGGCGCGACTTCGCGGACAACCTGGTGCCGCCACCGGACGACGCAGCGCAGGGGCAGTTGCTGCGGGCGATGGCAAGTACCGCGATCCGCAGCTCGCTGGAGCGGCGTTTCGGGGTGGCGTTGGCATTCCAGAACTGCCACCGGCTGGCCGTGTTCCGCCCGGCCGCGGTGGGCGGCGAACAGTACCGCCGGTTCGTCTCCGCGGAGAGCCAGCTCCTCAACCAGCAGCCCGGGTTCGTCAACTGCTGACCGTCACCTGGCGGGGGACGCCGGCCGCCGGCGGTGGGTCTGGGTGCAGCGTGTGCGCTCGGCGTGCGGTCAGCGAGGTGGCGCCCAGGGTGGCGGTGTAGACGGCGGTGGCGACGGCGATGATGGCGAAGCTCGGCGGGACCCGCGGTGCGAGGTAGCTCATCGTCAGCCCGGCCCACGTCACCGCGACCGCGAGCCCGACAGAGATCCGCATTCCGTGGTAGGGGCGGGTGGTGAGCCGGTGGGCCGCGCCGGCGGGCGCGGCGAGCAGGCCGAGTAGCAGCAGTGCGCCGACGGCCTGGGTCGCCTCGGCCGTGGTCGCCCCGACGAGGCCGAGGAAGCCGATGCCGAGGAGGCGGACGGGAACACCCTGGGCGGTGGCGACCGCCTCGTCCAGGCTCGCGAACAGCAGCGGACGTCCGATCGCGACCGTGGCGACGCAGATGGCCGCCCCGACCACGGCCGCCTCCCAGGCGTGGGATGCTGCTAACCCGAAGATCGAGCCGAACAGGATGGTCACTCCGGCGGTGCCGTTGCCGGTGCTGCGCCGGGTCGTGTACAGGGTGAGGAAGAGCACCCCGAGCCCGAGTACCCAGGCGAACACGCTGCCGATGACGACGTCGTCGGCCCGGCCACGGCGGCCCAGCACCCCGAGTACGCATCCGACGGCGATGGTGGCGGCAAACAGGCCGACGCGGGCGTCGATGCCGGTGGCCAGGGCGGCGAGCGCACCGGTGAACGCCACGTGGGACAGCGCGTCACCGGTGAACACCTGCGCGCGCAGGACCAGGAAGTAGCCGACGAGGCCCGCCGCCGCGGCGATCCCTGTGCCGGCGAGGAAGGCATGCTGGATGAACGGATGGTCGAACATCGTGATCATGCCGGTGCTCCCGCCATCCGGGGGCCGCGGGCGGCCCGGCCGAGCATGTCGTGGACACCGACGGCCAGGCGGGCGAGGAGGTACAGACCGAAGGAGAAACTGGTGATGAAAAAGCCGATCGGATACGGCGAGTAGTAGGCCACCGTCAGCCCGGCCCAGGTGACCAGCACCCCGAGGAGCACCGTGAGGGTCAGGCTGAGCACCGGCCGGGCGGTGAGGACCTGCGCGGTCGCGGCCGGGATCACCAGCAGGGTGAAGACCAGCAGGGTGCCGGTGATCTGGCTGACCTCGGCGGTGGCGGTCCCGAGCAGGATCAGGAATGCCGTCGACAGGCCCCGCACCGGCACCCCGGCGGCAGTGGCCACCGCCGGGTCGAGCGAAGCGAACAGCAACGGACGTCCGATGACCGCCAGCATGACCAGGACGACGAGGGCGAGCACGGCCAGGGTGCGGACCATCCCGCCGGTGATCCCCAGGAAGCTGCCGAACAGCAGTGCGTTCACCCCACCGAGGAATCCCTGGTAGAGGCTGACGAACAGGAACCCGCAGGCGAGGGCGAACGCCTGGACGGTGCCGACGGCGGCCGACTCCTCGGACCGCCCGGCGCTGCCCCCGGCGCTGCCCCCGCCCCCGCCCGCCGCCGGGATGGCCGCGACGGCCAGCGCCGCGGTGAGGCAGAAGGCGAAATAGCCGTAGGTCGCGCCGACGCCGAGCCAGATCGCCCCGGCCGCACCTGGAAAGCCGGCCATGGCCAGGGCGTGGCCGGCGAACGTCTGACGGCGCAGGATCATGAACCAGCCGATCACCCCGGCGGTCACCGCCACGACGGTTCCGGCCCGGAACGCGTTCACCATGAACGGGTAGGCGAACATCGCCCGGATGCCATCGGCCAGGTCCCACGAGAGGCCGGCCTCAGTCGTTGCGGCGACGATCATATCCGGCCGGTCCCACTGTGGCGGTCGACATGCACCGCGGGCGCTTCGGGCTGGCCGACGACCACGAGCCGTCCATCCGAGGTGGTCAGCACCTCGATGGGGGTGTGGTAGAGCCGGCTCAACGTCCCACTGGTGATCACGTCAGTGGGTGTTCCCGACACCGAACCGCCACCGGCGAGGTAGATGACCCGGTCAAGACTGGAGAGAATCGGGTTGACGTCGTGGGCGACCATCAGCACTGTCACCCCCGTCTGGCAGATGTCGCGGATGAGGGCCGCGACCGCACCGGCGTTGTACAGGTCAAGGCTGTCCAGCGGCTCATCGAGAAGCAGGAGCCGGGGCCCGCGGGCGAGCGCCTGAGCGATCAGCAGCCGCTGCTGCTCCCCGCCGGACAGCCGCCCGATCGGCTGGTGGGCGTAGCCGGCGGCGCCGACCAACTCGACCAGCTCGGCGACCCGTCCCCTGGCTGCCCGGCCGCGACGTCCGCCGGGCACGGGCAGGCCCCACCGGTGGCCGTCCAACCCGAGGCGGACCACGTCCAGCCCGCGGATCCGCACCGACGGATCGAAGCTGCGTCGCTGCGGCAGGTACCCGATCTCGGCCCGGGCCTGCCCGGGTGGCCGGCCCAGTACCACCGCCTGCCCCGCGGACAGCGGCAGCAGCCCGAGCGTCGCCTTGAGCAGGGTGGACTTGCCCACACCGTTGGGGCCGAGGATCGCGACGAACTCCCCGGCCGCCGCCTCGACGTTGACGCCGCTCCACACCACCCGCCCACCGAGGCGGACCGCGGCGTCCCGGAACACCGCCGTCGCCGTCGCCGTTCCTGTCATTTTCCGGTGGCCTGGGCCAGCGCGGCACGCAGGCCTTCCAGCTGGGCGACCTGCCAGTCCTGGAAGGACGTGCCGGCTGGGGTGAGTGTCTCGGTGATGGTGGTCACCGGGATATCGGCCGCCTTCGCCTCTTCGACCTGACGTTGGACGTCCGGGGTCGCGTTCTGGCTGTTGTACACGTAAACTTTGATCTTCTTGCCCTTGATCTGGTCGTCGATGGTGGCCTTGTCCGCGGCGGTCGGATCGGTGCCCTCCGAGATCGCGCGCAGGAACGCCGGTGGGGTCAGCAGGTCCAGTCCGAGGGCGGGGGTCAGCATCGCGAAGATGCTCTCCGACGCGCCGACCGGTGTCCCGCCGTAGGTCGTCTTGATCGTCGCAATGACGTCGGTGTACGGCTTCAGCGTAGTGGCGGTGAAGGACGTCCGCTGTTGGTCGAAGTAGCCCGCGTCCGCCGGGTCGATCTTCTTGTAGTCCGCGGTGACCGTGTCGATCACCTTGGCGACGTCCCCCGGGTTGTACCAGCGGTGCGGGTTGTCCCCGTCCGTCGCACCGACCAGGTCACCGACGGTCAGTACCGTCCGTCCATCTGTCGGGTTGGCCGCCACCAGTTTGGCCGCCCACGGGTCGTAGCCGACACCGTTGTCGATGAACAGCCGCGCACCGGCGATCGCCCGGCCGTCGGCAGGCGTCGGCTCGTAGTCATGCGGATCGGCGTCCGGGTTGTCGATGATGCTGGTGACCGTCACCCGCGCACCGCCGAGCTGAGCGGCGATGCTGCCCCAGAAGTTCTCGGCCGCCACAACCGTAATCTTCCTACCAGCGGCACTGCCACCGGCGGCGCTGTCCCCGGTACCACCCGGCGAGGATGTCCCGCATGCCGCGACGGCCCCCACCACCGCACATGCGGCCACCACGCCCAGGCGCAGGGTCCACCGACGCGGTACCGCAGCCGCACCTTCCATGACCATGATCTCCTCGCTGGCTGTCAACCGGATGCACTATCCGTACCGGGATCCATTTTCACCAAATCTAGCTGATAATGGAAACCGTTACAAGTTCGGGTAGTGGGCGGGGCGCGGCTGTGTGGCCGCGGTGGCAGCAATATCTTGGTGGGTAGCCGGCCCGGCACGAGTGGATGGTTGACATACATTTTCCGCCCGAAAACGGGCGCCTTCTGACGTCTTCCTTCCACTCGTCGCACCGCATGGAATGCGGATCAAGGAGTGGGGTTGGGGTGGATGCGTCGCGAGGCGCCGCCTGGCGCCGGCACGTACCCCGTCCACCGCTTCGCGCTGGCCGGGGACCCCTCGTTGGACGAACGTCCGGCGCCGACCGCTAAGAGTCTGTTTTGTTGCCGGGCGCTCCAAGCTTCGCCTGCGCGCCGCGTCGGAACACGGCCAGGAACAGATCGTCCATCGTGCGGAAGTAGAAGTGCACGAGGGCGGGTTTGATGCCCGCCTTTGTGGCGTCCAGCGGGGGCGCTTGCTGACGTTGCGTGCGCGCTTGACCGGTCGGCGGCGCGATGCTAAGCATGTGATCAGCACATTACTGAAGCGGGTCCGCTTCCGGACGCTGGGCTGCTACCTGCTGACCAGCTCGGAGCGCCAGGGCCGGGTGATCGACTACGACTCGTCCGGCCCGATGGTGAAGGAAAAGCCCGATGGCGAAGGAATAAGGAGGAGGAGCACTTCTGATGGCGCACGCGACCAACGACCTCCTCACCGCCGACGTCATGGACGACCACACCCTCGCCGCCACGCTCGCGTCCCGGGCCGGGGCTCTCCTGCTCGACATCCGCGCGCAGGGTGGCGCCGTGGGGGACCGGCGCTCGAACGAGCTGCTGCTGCGGCTGCTGGCCGAAGCACGTCCCGACGACGCCGTCCTGTCCGAGGAAGCGGCGGACGACGCCGTCCGCCTCACCCGGGACCGTGTCTGGATCATCGATCCGCTCGACGGGACGCGCGAGTACGGCGAGCCGCCGCGGGCGGACTGGGCGGTCCACGTCGCGCTCGCCGTGCACGGACGTCCCACGGTCGGAGCGGTCGCGCTGCCCGGCGCCGACCTCGTGCTGCACACCGGATCGCCGTTGACCGTCGCGCCGGCGTCGCCTGGCCCGATCCGTCTCGCCGTCTCCCGGACGCGCCCGCCGGCCTGGGTCGACCACTTCGTCGCATGCCTGGACGCGACGCTGGTCCCGATGGGCTCGGCGGGCGCGAAGGCGATGGCCGTCATCCGTGGACAGGCCGACGTCTACGCCCACTCCGGTGGGCAGTACGAGTGGGACTCATGTGCGCCCGTCGCCGTCGCCGCGGCCGCCGGGCTGCACGTCTCCAGGCTCGACGGCTCACCCCTGCACTACAACCAACCCAACCCCTACCTACCGGACCTGCTCGTCTGCCGCCCGGAACTGGCCGGCGTCGTGTTGAACGCATTACTGCGATGAATCGTCACACGGAAAGGCTCAGCCGAGTGTCGTGAGCAATGCGCTTAGCGCGGTCTTCTCTCCGTCCGGGTTGGGGCTCGTTGCCCGGAGCGCGCGCAGCACCGTATCGATTTTTCCATCGATCTTGGTCCAGGTAGCTTTGTCCTTCGGTTTCAGACGCGCCTCGCCCTTGTCCCACTCGGTTTCGAGATCGGCGATGCGGGCCGTGGCACCAGACTGGTTGCCGGAGTTCAGGAGATCCAGCGTGTCCTGTGTGATTTTTCGGAACTTCGAGAGGTCGCCGAGGGGCGAGACCTGCACTGGCTGGCTTCCGCCGGGTATCGCCTGCGCTCCCTGGCTTCCGCCGGGTATCGCCTGGGCCCCCTGGCTTCCGCCGGGAATCGCCTCTCCTGACGGCTGGCTTCCAGCGGGGACCGACTGCGCGACGGTACCCGAGTCTGACGTGTCATTTTGAAGCGCGGACTTGCGTACGGAGTATCCTGTCCCTGCGGCGACGAGGATAAGCGCCACGACGAGGACGGTTTGCCACAGGCCTCCTCGTTCCATGGCCTCGTCAGGGTCGAGGGCAGGCGCACTCGCGATGACATCGGCTTTCGTCAGCGAGAAATAAGCGACGATGCCGAGAATGCCGACCGTAAAGATGAGGCTCGTTACCGTCGCACCCAGACCGAGTCCGCCCTCGCTCGGTGACTGAGAGAGGTAGTCGCCGATCGACGCTCCAAGCGGGCGGGTCATGATGTAGATGATCCAGAAGGAGAGAACCGGGTTGAGTCCGAATCGCCACCCAATCGCAAGGACGGCGATCAGCGATACCACGATGACTCCCGTCATCAGGTAGCCGATCCCCAGCACCTCGGCCATGAGATCGCCGGTTGCCGTGCCGAGCGCGAAGGTGACGAGAATCGTCAGCCAGTAGAACGCTTCTCGTCGTCTGGTCAGGATGGAATGAATGGAGAGCGTCTTCTCGGTCAGATACCACGCGAGGAAGGCGAGAACAAGAAGAACGCCGAAGATCAGGGTGCTTGTTTCGAGTGGCACGCCGACGCTGTCCGTGAGGTTGTCGGTCACCAATGTGCCGAAGACGCTGACGAGCGCCACCGTCAGCCAGTACCTGCTCGGTACGTACCGATCCGCGCGGAACTGGACGATCAGAGCGACGACGAGCAGGACGCCGGTGATGACGGACGTGCCGGTCAGGCCAAGGTTCAGGTTGACGTTGAGAAAGTCGGCGGCCGATTCACCGACGGTCGTACAGAGCACTTTGATGATCCAGAAGTAGACGGTGACTTCTGGAACTTTGCTGAGCATCGGCCGGCCCCGCAACGATGCCGGGGAGCGGTGGCTGGGCACCGCGAGGCGCGTGGGAGTCGTCATGCTGCCACGGTGGCCCAGGAGGCCTGAACAAATCCTGACCACGTCGGCGGTCAGCGGCGTGTCACGCCCCGGGCAGCGACAGTTCGACAGTCGCGCCGGACCCGACAGTCGCGCCGGACCCGACAGTCGCGCCGGACCCGACAGTCGCGCCGGGCCCGCCGTCGAAGGCCCGTACGCTGCCGCCGGCAGCGGCCGCGAGGCGGTGGACCAGCGCCAGTCCGAGCCCCGCCCCATCGTGGCCGTCGTGTGGGTCCGCGCGCCAGCCCGGCTCGAACAGGTGCGCCGCCGTGTCGGCGCCGAGCCCGGGCCCGTCGTCGCGGATGTCGATGCGGACCTGGCCGGCGACGACCCGTGCCACCACGTGTACCTGGGTGTGTGCGTAGCGGCGGGCGTTGTCCAGAACCGGCGACAACATCCGCTCGAGTAGGCCGGCATCCATTCCCGTGAGCGTGCCGGCGGGTACCGACACCACCAGCTCTGGCGGGGCGCTCCACCGCTCGGCAAGGCCGTGCACCACCTCGCCGACGTCGCACCGGTCGGGCAGTCCACCGGCGCTCGTGCGGGCGGCGGCCATGAGGGTGTCGAGGATGACCGTCATCCGGTTCGCCGCGTCGGCGATCGGGGGTAGCGCCCGGTCGAACTCGGCCGCGTCGCGCGGCCGGCTCTGCAGCAGGCTGATCTCGGCGACCATGGCGGCCAGCGGGGTGCGCAGCTCGTGCGACAGGTGGTCGCTGAAGGCCTGCTCGTGGCGCAGAACCGCGCTGACCCGGTCCAGGAGACCGTCGAGCGTCGCGGCGAGCCGGTCGAGTTCGGCCGGTCGGGGCGCGGCTCCAAACCGGTGGTCGGCGGCATCCGCGCTCCACCGGCCTGCCTGCTCGGTCATCTCCTCGACCGGGCGCAACGCCCGGTCGGTGCTGACCTGTACCACCAGGTACACGCCGCCGAGCAGCAGCAGGGCCAGCAGCACGCTGCCGACGACGGCGATCTTCTCGGTCTGTCGGTAGGGGGCCAGGGACAGGCTGACGACGACGGTGGCCGCCTGTTGACCCTGCGACGTCACCGGTAGTGCGAACAGCCGGACCGGGGAGGCGTCACCCGTCGTCACCGTCCGCTCGCCTATGCCGGTCAGGGCGCTGGCCTGGCCCAGTAACGCGGCCCCGCCGGGTGGCTGCTCCACCGGCCGGCCACCCGCGAAGATCCACGTCCCGGTATCGATCGCGGTGTCGTCACGTACGTCATGGACGGAGACCGCACCGCTGGTGACGATCTCGACGGTGCTGGCGACAGCCTCTGCCCGGGTCCGTAGCACGGTGTCGGCCTGCTGCCGCAGCTGCGCACCGAGCGCGGCATTGAACGCCAGGGTCAGCACCGCGAGCCAGCCTGCGGTGGCCACGACCGCCACCGCCGCGATCCGGCCCCGCAGCGTCGAGGGCCTTCTCACGTGAACTGGTACCCGATGCCATGGACGGTTGTGATCGCCTGTGAACCGTCCACCAGCGCCAGCTTGCGGCGAAGCTTCGCGACATACTGGTCCAGGGTGTTGTCGTGGACGATCGCCCCTTCGGGCCAACCTGCGCCCACCAGCTCCCGCCGTCTCACCACCACGCCGGGCGACGCCATCAACCGGGCAAGGACCCGGTACTCCGTCGGGGTCAGGCGCACGCTTGTGGTCGCGGCGGCCAGTGCATGGCCGCGCGGGTCCAGGCGCAGGCCGTCAGGCACCGAGACCGGCGAGGACCGGGCCCGCTTCAGCAGCCCCCCCAACCGGGCCACGAGCTCAGCGAAGTGGAACGGCTTCGCAACGTACTCGTCACCGCCGGCCGCGAAACCCGAAACGAGGTCGGTGACATTCCCCCGCGCGGTGAGGAACAGCACCGGGACGTACACACCACGCGCCCGCAGGGCCTGGCACACGTCCCGGCCATCGGAATCCGGCAGGCCCACGTCCATCACGACCACGTCGAAACCGCTGTCGTCGGTGAACCGTGACAGAGCGGACGACCCGTCGGCCACCGCGGTCACGACCGCGCCCTGCTCACGCAGACCGCGGGCCAGGACGCCGCGCAACGCCGGGTCGTCCTCCACGACCAGCACCCGCGATCCCTCCACAGCCGCCAGTATGCCTAGGGCGCCAGCCGCGGCATGTCACCGTCCCCCTGGTCAGACCCCGGCCAAGCGGGCTGCCGTCCCGGTTGGTGGTGTACGTCGAGCTGTCGCCCCACTTCGTGGGTCTCGCACCGCCGTCGGCATTGACTGCCGACAGAGAAACGGATCGGTTGCCGGGTGAGTTACTGGAGGGGGTTGATCCATTTCAGGTTGGGAAACCTGGCGAAGTCGGTGTCGTTGGAGTGCATCTCGCCCTGGTGCTCGATGGCATAGGCGGCCAGTTGGACATCGGTGGTCAGATTTCCCGCGGTGCCGATCTCTTTGAGGAGCTCGAGTGCGATGCGCAGGTGTTCAGGACCTGGCACGAGAAGGTCGACGTTGGGTTGCTCGAGCCAGCCGTGCACGTATTCGACGGCGTCGTTGACGGCCAGCGGCGACTGGAGTACCCGAGCATGTGTGGCAATCCGCAGGAAGCCGAACACAGCGGGCTGGGTCAGGCCGACGCGGGCCGTGCTGTTGATTGTTTGCTCCCACCACGCGTGCGCGCGAGGGTGTTGCGGGAAGCCGGAGATCACCGCGTAGAGCAGCAGGTTGACGTCAGGGACGATCATGAGCCGCGCTGTGCGTTGTCGAGGATCGCCTGGTCTTCCAGCTCGTCGGCCAGCCGGTTGAACCCGGACGGATCGAAGCCCGGCCGCACAGCCGACTCGTGCGGCGTCAGGTGGTACGGCTCCTGCCGAGCGACGCGTGGCGCCAAGGCGCGTCGCAGCGCATCGTTGACGATCTGCTTCATCGGGCGATGTTCGCGATGGACGGCCTCCTCGACCAGCCGGGCAACATCATCATCGAGAGTCAGGGTGGTCCGCATGTAAGGCATCATGATGTCTTCGATTTGATGCGTCAAGATGCTTCCATGCTTCTGCGAGATTCCAGAATCCCGATTTAGAGCGCCCGGCAGTAGGGGCGTGGATGAAGGAGCGGGGCTGGGGTGCGTGCATCGCGAGGCGGAGGAGGGAGGCACCCTGGTTGTGGGTGTCGACTGACGACAACGAGGCGAGGTGCGTGCCCCAGCCCCGCGACGCCGCGTCCCTATTGCCGGTCGCTCTTAGGGGTAAATTACACTTTTATCCACTGCGAGACCGACCATCCGATGACCGTGCGCGCCGGTCAGGCCCGGTGGAGCTGCTCCCCCGGCCGGGTCACGACGATCTCCGGGACGACCGCGTGCGCGGACAGTCGGGTGACCGACATGACGAGTTCGGCGATGTCCGCCGTTGCGATCATGGAAGTGGGGTCGAGCTGCTCGTGCATCCAGGCCGTCATGTCAGTGTGGACGTAGCCGGGGCAGATCGCGGTGGCCGACACTCCCGCGCCGGAGACCTCCGCGTTGATCGACCGACACAGCGAGGCGAGCGCGGCCTTCGTTGCTCCGTAGGCCGCCAGCGCCGGCTCCGCGTACACACCCGTGATCGACGACAGGGCTATGATCTTCACACCGCGGGTGGGATGGTCACGGGCCGTCGTCCGCATCACCGGCAACAGCGCCTGGACGAGCACGTACGGCGCCCGGACGTTGACCGCGAACTGGCGGTCGAACCGGTGCAGCGGCGCAGTGTCAAGGGCGGCGGCGTAGCCGATACCGGCTGACATCACCAGCACGTCGAGCCGGTCGTAGGCTTCGACGTGTTCCGCGGCAAGGCCCGTCACGTCCTGCTCGACGGCCATGTCGGCGCGGTGAGGGCGTACCGTGCCGCCGGCCGCCGAGAGTTCCGCGGCAACGTCGGCGAGCCCGGCGGCGTTCCGCGCGGAGATCGTGAGGTCATAGCCGGCCGCGGCGAGCGACCGGGCGATCGTCAGGCCGATCCCGCGCGATGCCCCGGTGACGAGCCCGACGGGACGGGGGGAGCCGGTCACCCTGACGCTCCCTGTTCGCTCCCCGCCTGGCAGGGAGATCTGGTCACCGCATGGCCGATCAACTGCTGATCGCCTCCAGGCCGGCGGCGGCCAGCGCCGGGACCGCGCTGCCGGCCGAGGTACCGCGCCAGCTCCACCACTTTGGGATCCTGACGCAGATCAACCGACACGAAGCAGCTCCGTCCTCGTGCGTCGTCATGGATCCAGCGCTGATCTTGGCGGCCGGACGCTCTTATGCACGGTAGCCGCCCAGCCGGGCTTGGAGCCAGCAGTGTCGATGACGCCCGCCGTGCTCGCCAGGTTCACTCATTCGACGCCGTCGGACCCCGGGTGGTGGCGTTGCCGTACCCGGCGGGGGGCGGGGCGCCGGGTCTTCAGGCGGGCGGGATCGTGCTCGGCGGCCTCGAGAACGTGACCGACATCGTGACCGACATAGTGGCCGGGTGCCGGCAGCGGGGTTGGACTGGTCGTGCTCACGACGCCGCTCGGGCGCTGGAGCTCAACCTCGTTACCGAGGTTGTGGCGGATGAGGCTCTCGCGGACCACGCCCTGGCGCTGACCCTCCCGTCATTCCCCAGCGCTGCGACGGCACCTGGGTGTCTCGCCGACGCGCAACCATCATGCATCCCACGTGCCATCGTCGACCAAGGCTGCGAATAGTGGCCCTACGTCACGGACCGGACCGCACCTTCGTCTGACGACATCCACCGGCCCGGCCGCCACCGTGCGAACGCTCAGGCCACCGTCCGAACCGAGGTTTTGGAGCCCCGCAGGGTCCATACGATCAGCACGTTTCATCCCATGACATCATGACTTGCGAGTCCGTCGCACTGACCCTATTG
>NZ_CAUVXL010000202.1:3639-9788 GCF_963555915.1 Protofrankia sp. Cas4 | reverse complement strand
TTGTATCTGCCGTGAGGCACGGCTTCGACAATGCCTGGTCCGGATGCACTACCGACGAAGATGTCGACCTCAGCCCTGTCACCTACCGTGGTGCCGTCGAAGTGGCCCCGGACAGCCGCCGACGGGACCGGGCTGACGATGTTGTCAGCGTCGCTATCGGACAAGCCGTCGCCGGGGCCGGTGGGGGTGATGGTTGCCGGGCCGGGGGTACCAGCCGATCCGGATCGCCGTGCCCATGTGGGCGAACAGCCAGCAAGCCCGCTCGGCGGACGAAAACGATCCCCCCATCGTGCCGTCGTACCCGACGACCCAGGCATGATCGCCGAACTGGAGTTCCCAGGCGAGGATGGGGAAATCGGACTGGTCGTCTCGTTCCTCGACCAGCGCGAACAGGCGTGGCACCAGGGTGGACAGGAACGGTTGTGGTCGTCGGTCATTCGGTAATCGCCTGGTTCTCTGTCGGCCGGTTATGGGCGTCAGCGTGGTCGGGTGTAGCTCGTCGGGTCCAGCCGTCCAAAGCGTGCAGGCCGTCGATGACGCGTTGCAGCGCGCGGTCGGAAACGCCCGGGTCGGGTCCGCCGTCGCTCGACGGGGGCGACGGGCTGCGACGGGGCAGGTCCCGTGACGCCGGCGGGGCGTCCGCGACGACACCGATCGACGGTTTGCCATGGAGCAAGGCCGCCCATACGACCTTGCCGTTCGTCATGTCACCGACGCGCACGCGGTAGTAGCCCCAGTCCCGGGCGAGGGCTGCGACGAGATGCAGGCCACGGCCGTTGTCGGCGGTGAGATCCTCGACCCGTCGGATCGGGCGGTCCGCCGCCCCGTCCCATATTTCGACGATCACGTCTTGGTGGCTGTAGGTGAGGCGCAGTGCGACCCGGGGCGCCGGCTCGTCGTGCCCGTCCTGGTTGTCTGCTGGATGGCTGGCGAGCACGGCGTTTGTCGCCAGTTCCGACACCACGAGGACGGCCGCGTCGACCAGCTCGTCGAGCTCCCACAGCCGCAGCTGCGCCGCGACGTCGCGGCGCGCGGCCCCGGCGGAGCGGGGGTGCGCAGGGTAGTACCAGACGCGGTGCAGCGGGGCTGGGGCAGAAAGCTCTGACTCCGATGACATATTCGATGACATAAAGGTGACGAGGGCTGCGGTCATACGAGTCTCCCGGCTCAGCGATCTGGCATGGGGTGACCGGCACGCCCGCGAGGCGTGTGCGTGCGCCTCGGGCGCGGGGCCATGCGGGCGGTCACGAGGGACGGGCGCGCGCGGCGCATGCGGCATCCGGCGGAATGGGAACGGCGTCGTTCACGAGGGCGAGGTTGTTCTCGGCGAGCACCACGGTTCGGCATGGCCACCCGCACCCGCATCCGGCGCACACGCCGTCGTTCCTGACGTGCACCTCCAGCACACCGGCCGCGGTGCAGCGCAGCCGCTCGAACGCGCGTTCCGGCGAGGAGAGGCCAACAGTCGGCGTGGATCTGTCCGCCCCGCCCTCGGTTGCGATCACCGGACCGTGGGCGCGCCACCGGCAACGGACACGCGCGGCGGTACGGGCAGCGGGGTGTGGCCGCGGGTCGTGGAATGCGGGGGCCTCGAACGGGCGGGACCAGGACGGCGTGTTGCGCAGGCGGTCCTCATCATCGGGACGGTCCTCACTGAAGGTAGGCAAAAGGGGCCGTTCCACCATCGTCCCGACGGCAACGGGGGGTCATTCCCCTCGCCGCGAAGGTTCCGTTCGCCTGGCCTCATCGTCCTGACCAGCGATAACTCCCAGACTCGGATGAGTCGATTCGCATGGAGAAGGCCGTGCGGTGCTGGGGGCGTGATGCCCGAACGGTTCAGGCCCGGCGACGACGAGCGGCGAGGACGAGCGGCGAACGGGGATCTCGGCGATGGTGTCGTCGCTCAGGTCGTTCCAGTACAGGCCCTCGGGACGCCGAGGCGGACCGCATGTGATGATCTGCGGGATGTGACGATCAGGTCCACGCTGAAGTCGTGGCGAGCCTCCGGCAGGTCCTCGTCCACCACCTGAAGTCGGACGTTCAACCCCTCCCAGGCGTGCGAGCGTCCCGTCCGACGGTTCACAGGCACCACCGGACGACCCAGCAGTAGCCGCGGCGTCACACCACCCCCAGCGGGGTTTGACTGATCGCGACCCGGTCTCGCCGAGATCACCATGATTCCGCGGGTAGCACCGGTCGTGGGAGGCGAACAGCGTCCCTGTCTCGGCAGGCACGTGGGGCCAGCGGGCTGGGTGGGCCGCGAAGAAACAGCCGCACGACTGCGAACACCGTGCCCGGCTGACGGACGTTTCCGCAGGTCAAGCGGCATGCTGGCGCCGAACCGTTCCTTCCCGGGACGGGGAATGACACGGCGGACATCCGCCTGAAAGACTTGGGCACCACGGAGGGCAGAGCCGCCTGTCGAATCCTTTGTTGAGGGGTTTGAGAGTCGCGACAAGGGACCGAAGCGGTTCCGGTTTGCCCGCGTTGCCGGCCGCGAGGAGGACACGCCTGGTTCCGACACCACCCTGTTTCGCGCGCAGAGATGTTATGTGGGAACAGCGACGTTCCCACCTGAACGCCGTTTCTCCTATCGGCACCGATCTGTTGCGCGTGTTCCTTTACCGAGAAGGTCGCTCCCCTACCAGACGACGTCGCTCCCGAGGTGAGCCGGCCGCGCCGCGTTCCACTGAGGGAGCCCACTACCGCCCCATAGCACGGCGCAGGAAAGGAAATACCTGGTGATTGAGGTGACCACCGACCCGGCACGTGCCGCGGCGTTGCGACACAGTCTCGTGGACGAGCTCGTGACAGCCGGCTCGATCGTGTCAGGCGAGATCGAAGCCGCTTTTCGGACAGTGCCGCGGCACCTGTTCGCTCCTGAGGTACCGCTCGACGAGGCATACGCGAACGATGTGGTGCGTACCAAGCGTGACGAACACGGGATGACGATCAGCTCGGTGTCCGCGCCGTGGCTTCAGGCAGCGATGCTGGAGCAAGCCGGATTGCGTCCAGGTCTGCGGTGCCTGGAAATCGGCTCGGGCGGGTACAACGCCGCGTTGATGGCCGAACTCGTCGGCCCGGCCGGTGCGGTCACCACCGTCGACATTGATCCAGACGTGGCCGACCGCGCTCGCCGATGCCTGGCGGACGCCGGGTACGACCAGGTGCACGTCGTGCTCGCCGACGCCGAAGGTGGAGTGGCTGAGTTCGCGCCCTACGATCGGATCATCGCCGCTGTGGGGGTCGCGGACGTACCGCCGGCGTGGGTGGATCAGTTGGCCGAGGGCGGCCGGCTCGTCGTTCCCCTGCGGATGCGCGGTCTGCGCCGGTCGGTGGCGTTCGTGCGCGAGGGTGCCCACTTGGTGAGTCTGGGCCATGAGATGGCCGGCTTCGTGGACATCCAGGGTGCCGGAGCGCAACGCGAGCGACTCGTAACGCTGCACGGGGATGACGTCGGCCTGCGTATCGACGACAGCGAACCGGTCGATGCCGACGGGCTGCGCGGGGCGTTGCTCCAGCCGCGCGTGCAGGCGTGGTCGGGCGTGCGCTTCGGTGGCATGGAGCCGTTCGACGGCCTGTTCCTGTGGTTGGCGACCGGCTTGTCCGACTTCTGTCTGGTGACCCGCGCGCGGACGGACGTTGCCCGCACGCTGGTGGACCCGTGCTCACCGATCGGCACGCCAACGCTGCTGGGTGGGCGCAGTTTCGCCTACCTCGCGTTCCGAGAGATCGATACCGACGCACGCATCTACGAGTTCGGGGTCTACGCGCACGGACCGGACGCCGAGACGCTTGCCCAGGCGATGAACGACCAGGTCCGAACCTGGAATCGCGAGCACCGCGACGGCCCCGCCGCCGTGATTTCCCTCCACCGTTCCGACACCCCCGTCGACCAGCTTCCGCGGGGCCGGGTCATCGAGAGGCGACACACGAAGATTGTGCTCTTCTGGCCCTGACGGATCGCTTCCAGATCCGACCGCTGGATATTGCCTCAATCAACAGAGAGAGATGGTGATCGAGAAATGTCGATGGCTACGACGGATGTCATGCCGGGCGCCTCGGCCAGCAGCGGGGGGCACGACCTGGACTTCGAGCTGGACATCAGCATCGTCGAGTCAGGTCCGGTGATCCCCGTATCCGCAGGTCACGGGCCAGACCGGGCGCGAAACACAAAGTTCCCCGCCGGGGGAATGACCAGGTCGCAGCGGTGGGGCATGGTGACACCACGCTGCTGCCAGGGCCTGGCCTGGCGGCGCAGGAGCACCGGACGCAATCCGACCGAGACAACGCGGCGCAGGCCGACCGGCAACGACAGACGGTGAGCAGGCTCGATGACCCTGACGGTAGACACCTCCGAGGACCCCCGGACCGCCGCGGAACGGCGCGACGCCCTGGTAGACGAACTCGTCGCAACGGGAAGGATCACCACGGCGGCGGTGGAGCGGGCGTTCCGCACGGTGCCGCGGCATCTGTTCATGCCCGAGGGCACCCCGCTGGAGGACGCGTACGCCGTCGACCGCTCGGTGGTGGTCAAACGAGACCCGGACGGCACGGCCCTGTCCTCGGTAAGTGCCGCCTACATCCAGGCCCGGATGATCGAGCAAGCCGGGCTCGGCCCCGGGATGAGCGTCCTGGAGATCGGCGCCGGCGGGCTGGGCGCCGCGCTGCTCGCCGAGGTCGTCGGCCCGGCCGGGCAGGTCGTCAGCGTCGACATCGACCCGGAAGTCGTCGACCGCGCCCGCAGGCTGCTCGCAGCGACGGGCTACACCGACCAGGTCACGGTCGTGCGGGGAGACGCCGAGTACCCGGTGCCCGAGCTGGGCGGACGGGTCGATGCTGTGCTCGTGACCGTCGGGGCCTGGGATGTGGCCCCGGTCTGGCTGGAGCAGCTCACCGAGGACGGCACGCTGGTCGTGCCGCTGCGGATGAACGGGGTCACCCGCACCATCGGCTTCACCCGCGACGGCGACCATCTGTCGAGCACCTCCACCGAGATCGCCGGCTTCGTCCCCATGCAAGGAGCCGGCGGGCACGACGACCCCGCCGTCATCCTCACCGACGACCACGGCCGCCAGGTCACCCTCACCGTCCACGCGGACCCGCCAGCGGACATCAGCCGACTCGACGGCGTACTGACGAGCGAACGGACCACCGCCTGGTCCGGAGTCACGATCGGCAAGCAGGTGTCGTTCGCGGACCTGCACCTGTGGTTCGCCTGCTTCCAGCCCGGCTTCTGCCGGCTGACCGCCGCCGACGCCGCCGCCCTCAGCGCCGACCACAAGAGATGGTTCCCGTTCGGCACCGTGCGCGGCGACTCCCTCGCCTACCTGGTCGTACGGCCAACGCCGGACGGCGCCGAGTTCGGCGCGTCCGCCTACGGGCCACACGGCGAGCACGCCGCCGCCACCCTGATCGAGCAGATCCGAGCCTGGGACCGCCAGGCCCGCCACGCCGCCCCACCCACGTTCGCCTACTGGCCGACCGGCAGCAGGCGCCCCCCAGCCGACGAGAACACCGCCGTGCTCCCCAAGAAACGCGGCGAGGTCACCATCTCCTGGCCCACGACGACCTGACCGCCGCCACGCCCGGAACACCCGAACGGGGGAATGCCGAGGGGGCCTGTCCCAACGGTGACGGGCCCGTTACCGTGGCGATGACCTAGTTGCCCGGAAACAGCGGACCGGCGCCGGTCCGCGGGCAGGCCCGGAGGGGATGAAGCGTGAGTAGGTCCAGCCAAAGGGCGGAGCAGGAGCACCTGCGGGCTCGGATGCGT
Organism: Protofrankia sp. Cas4; assembly: GCF_963555915.1. Lineage (NCBI taxonomy): Bacteria > Bacillati > Actinomycetota > Actinomycetes > Frankiales > Frankiaceae > Protofrankia > Protofrankia sp. Cas4. The sequence continues at coordinate 4,012 of NZ_CAUVXL010000202.1, read as the reverse complement.
GCGGTCGGCATGTCCCACGACGAGATCGCGATCGAGTTCGCCCGCTGCTACAGGTATCGTCCCCGTGCCGCTCACCGTGTCGCCCATGGCTGGACCCAGCAGCAGGCGGTCGATCAGATCAACGCCCACGCCGCCCGCATCGGCCTCGACCCCGACGGCGCCGCCACGCGCACCGCGCCCTGGCTCAGCGAACTGGAGAACTGGCCGGTTCCGCTCCGGCGCCGGCCTACGCCTCAGCTTTTGGCCTTGCTCGCCGAGGTCTACGGGACGAGCGTCCACAACCTTCTCGATCTCGACGACCGCGAGACCATGATGCCAGCGGATCTGATGGTTATCAGCCAGATCCGCAAAGGGCTGTCACCACGAACGCACC
>NZ_CAUVXL010000202.1:0-3458 GCF_963555915.1 Protofrankia sp. Cas4 | reverse complement strand
ATGGCTCTGCGGACAGGACAGTGTGGGAAGCGGTCCTCGGAGGTGTCTCCTCACTGAGGACCACCGGGATCGCGGTCGAGAGCACCGGACTCGCGAACCAGCTCTGTCAGGCGTCTGATTCCGATGTGTTCGATCAACTGTTGGCCATTGGCATCGCCGATCCGGTGAAGCACTGGGTCGAGCTATTGAGTCTGATTGCCGGGAGAGTCAACGACAGTGGAGCCGGCTCGGTGTGGAGCCTGGTCCAGGGTCAGCTCGACGTGCTCGATGCGTTCCGCCGGGCGTCAACGGTCGAGGGTCGTCGGTTGCTCGCGGTCCAGGCTCGGTGGTCGGAGTTTCTTTCCTGGCTTGCCGACAGCCTCGGACGTCCGGGTGCTGCGCGGAAGTGGGCCGAGTTGGCGTTTAGCCAGGCCACCGAGGCTGGCGACCGTCGCACCGCGAGCTATGTCCTGATGCGACGGGCTCAGCAGGCTGCTGATCAGGGACGTGGCGGGGAAGCTGTCGCGCTGGGAGAAGGCGCGGCGGCCCTCGATTCCAGCAGTGCGTGTACCGCCGCATTGTGTCTCGTCCGGCAGGCGCACGGGCATGCCCTCAACCGCGACACCGCCGCCTCCCGCGCGGCCGTCCGTCAGGCGGTCCGGCTGCTGGCTGGTGCCGAACGTGACCCGGACCCGTTGGATGGGCACTGCACGGACCTCTACGTGGCGGCATATGAAGGTCGCTGCCGGCGGCTGGTCGGTGACCTGGACGGAGCGACGCGGATGCTGGACGAGGTGCTGGCGGCCTGGCCGGACGGGCTGCGTCAGGATGAGGTGATGTGGCGGGCATGGTTGGCGGACGCGCATGCCGCTGCTGGGCGCGTGGCCGAGGCGGGAGCTGAGGGCCTGCGTGCGTTGGAACTCGCCCAGGCCACCGGATCGGCGCGCGCTGACTCGGTACTCGACAGCATGGCGGGAGCGCTCGCGGGAGCCGATCGGGTGGTCGAGGTCGGCCAGTTCCTTGCCGCTCGCCGGGTCGTTAACGCTGCGACGAGGAGACAGCCATCCCTATGATCACCACGGCGACCAGCGCCGAGGCGGAGCGAGTCGGCGCGCGGCCGGCCGTGTTGCCGGTGGGCAGCTTCGAGCAGCACGGAGCTCACCTCCCCCTCACGACCGACACGTTGATCGCCCAGACGATCGCCGAGGCTGCGGCCGACGCGTACGGCCTGTTCCTGCTCCCGCCGGTCACGTTCTCGTGCTCCCACGAGCACGCGTCGTACCCGGGAACGGTGAGCATCTCGTCGGTCACTCTGACCTCGGTCATTCGCGACGTCGCCGACTCTCTACGTCGTTCCGGTGTCGCCGCAGTGGTGCTCGTCAACGGTCACGGGGGCAACTACGTCCTGAACAACATCGTTCAGGAGGCCAACATCGACGGGCCGAGCATGACGCTGTTCCCTGGACGGTCGGACTGGGCGGCGGCCCGCGCCGCCGCCGAGTTGGAGACCGACGCCCACGACGACATGCACGCCGGCGAGCTGGAGACCTCCATCCTTCTGCACGTGCACCCCGACCTCGTCCGGCCCGGCTGGAAGACCGCCGACGAGGGAGGCGGCCCCCGACCGCACCTCCTCGTCCACGGCATGCCGGCGTACACGCAGACAGGCGTGATCGGCCGCCCCTCGCTCGCTAGCGCGGAGAAGGGCAAACGGCTCCTGGACAGCCTGACCGGCCTGATGAGCGACCACCTGGACGCGCTCGGCCTGACTGCCCGCTGACCAGGTTCTACACCCGGCTTCATCGGCATCCGGAGAACCGAGCTGCGAGGCGAAGCAGCTACGCAATCAGACGGAGATCCGCTGCGCTCGGGCCGCGCCTGGCCACCCGAACGACTGGGCATGTATCCCGGCGTGTCAGGCCGAACACACCAGCACGGCGGACGTCATCTTCCCAGGTCAGCGGCCGGACAAGGCGCGAAGAGAAAACTTCGTCCCCGGGGGAATGACCTTGCGCCGTAGGTGAGGCATCGTTACCTCTCGTTACCGCCGAAGGCCGGCATGGTAACTCCCGACCCTGTGCCATCCCGAAGCGAATGCACGTCGTGCGCGTGGTGCTCAGGGATGGTCGGCAGGTGCGCCGGGGAACGGCACCGAGAGGAGACGTGGATGTCCATTGTGCAGGAGGTCGGCCCATCGGGTCCGACGCCGGCCGACTGGTTCGACCTGTCGATCACCATCGTCAATGACGACGGTTGCGTGGCAAGCGACGGCTGCGACACCTCGGACGGCTGCTCGTCGACCTGCCCGTCGGCGTGCGCCAGCTCGTAAACGGGCCGTCGCCGTGCCGCCCCGACGGCGTCGGGGCGGCACGGGAAGCGGATATGACGAAAGCCGGAAAAGGGGCGATGCCGATGGGCGGGGCGCTGTATCGGCCGGCCGGTCCCGCGTTGCTGCGCGCGGCGACGAACGCGCCGGGCAGCGTGGCGTGCTGGCCGGTGTTGGAAGACCCGGCGGCGTGCAGAGTGTGGTTGGCGCAGGTCTGGCCGGCGGCCCGGGAGTCGGTCGCGCTCGCCAGCAGCACGTTGGCTGCTCGGGTCGAGCAGATCGTGACCGGGCAGCCGGTCACAGACCGACGGCTGCGCGCTGCGGCGGCGACGGTGGTGCGGTACCTGCTGCGTGCCGAGGGGCGGGCGACGCCCTTCGCGCTGTTCGCAGGTGTCGCGCAAGCGAGGTTCGGCCAGCTGGGGTCGGTGCGGATCGGTGATCGCCACAGGTCGACGGCTCGGGTGGACGCCGCATGGCTGGGCGAGATCATCGACCGTCTGGAAACGGGCCCGCTGCTGGAGCGGGTGACAGTCGTGTTCAGCAGTCTCGTCGTCGAGCGGGCGGGGCGGTTGATCGTGCCGCACCCGGACGGCCAGGCGGAGATCCCTCTTACTCCGCCGGTGCGGCTCGTGCGGGATGCCGCCCGCGGTCCGGTGCGCTTCGCCGAGCTGGCCGACAGGCTGAACGAGGCGTTCACCGCCGCAGGCCCTGAGCGCATCGAGAGATTACTGCGTCAGCTCGTCGCCGAACACTTTCTGATCACCGGCTTTCGGGCGCCGATGACGGAGACCGATCCGCTCGGCCACCTGGTCACGGTCCTTCGGACGGCAGGTGCACGCGACCTGGTCGAGGTCGCACCGCTGGTGGAGGAGCTGACCACGATCCACACCCAGCTTGGTGAGCTCAACCACGCGCCGACGCTGGAGGCGCAGGCAGCGTCGCGCACGTCGCTGCTCGCGGCGATGGACCGGATCGCCCCCCAGCAGCGCTCTCCCCTCGCCCTCGACTTCGTACTCGACTGCGACCTTCAGCTGCCCGAGTCCGTCGCTTCGGACATGGCCGTGGCTGCGGGCGTCCTGACACGGCTGGGCCGGGAACCATTGGGACCGGCGGCATGGGCGGACTATCACCGCAGGTTCGTCGAACGCTACGG
>NZ_CAUVXL010000201.1:0-17353 GCF_963555915.1 Protofrankia sp. Cas4 | reverse complement strand
GGCACGGCGCGCTCAGCGGGCTCGGCCGCGGCTGCCCCGCCGCCGGCTGGCGGCGGATCGTCTGGCTCCGGCGGCTCGCCCGGTTCGTCCCGGCCGCAGACCTCCGCGGGCGCGGTGCCGGGGCTATCGGGGGGCGGCGCGGAGGCGGGCGATGGGGGCGGTGGCCCCTCGGTAGGGTTTGCCCGCCGGAACACATCCTGGTTCTCCGCGGGGGCGTCGGCGTCGGCAAGCAGGTCCAGCAGCTGCACGGCGTCGGCGGGTGGGAGGGTGAACAGCTGGCTGCCGGTCAGGCGGGCGGCGATGTCGGGGCTGGCTGCGCCGACGACGCCGTCGGGGCGGACCCGGGCAGTGGCGCCGGGCCGCCACTGCCCGTAGAGGATGCCGACCAGGCCGAGCGACGACCCGTTGTCCAACACGGCCTGCAAGCGGCGGTCCAACCCCTGGGTCGGCGCGGCCACGACAACCAGGGTGGAACCGCCAGTCTCCTCGCCAGCGGAGACCAGACGTGCCCGGGTGACGACCTCGGCTTCCAGCCGGTCCAGCAGCGCGGCCAGGTCGGCGACGACGTGCAGCCGCTGCGGCAGATGGGCGGCAGCCTGATCGCCGAGCATCCGCCGCGCATCGGCGGCGGGGACGACGACCTCAACGGGGTCGGCGTCGGGCAGGTGCCGCTCGGCGAGCAGGGTGAGCAGGAGGGCTCGGATCGCGGCGTCGGCGCCGGGTCCGATGAGGCCGAGCCCGCGGGTCGCGGCCAGGTCCAGCGCCAGTGGCTGGCCGTCGCGGGTAGTGCCGACGATCCGCGTCCCGGGCGGCCCGGCCTGGTCGGTGGCGGTGATCTGGGCGTGGCGGCGGCCGGCGACGTGCGGGTCGCCGGGAGGGCGCACGACGATCGGATCGCCGTACTCGTCCGGGACGGCGGTGGCGGCGTCGTAGGCGACCGCGAGCTGGCGGATGACGGGCGCTTCATCGAGGTCGTCGCGTCGGCCGCTGCCGGGCACGTAGTGCCGGCGCCGCCACAGCCGCAGGGTGAACAGCGCGACGGTCAGCAGCGCGACGGTGCCGAGGCCCAGGTAGCCACCGGCGGGGAACTGCACACCCGGCGAGCGGGACGGCGTCGGCACGGGAGCGGGCTGGCGAGACGGAGGCACGGTGGGAGACGCCGGTGGGACCGGCGTAGCCGAGGGAACTGGCGACGTCGGGCCGGCTGTCGGGCCACCAGCCGCGGACGATCCGGTGTTCGGTACGCCGGGCGAAATCGTGGCGGGGGCCGGCGTGGCGGGCGGGCTGGTCGGTGGCGGCGACGCCGGCGGTGTGGTCGTCGAGGGCAGGGCCGACGTCGGAGGGCCGGATGTCGGCGGCGCCACCGGAGGTGCGTCCGGGGCGGGCTGGGGTGGCAGGCGCACGACCCAGCCGGGACGGATCAGGTTCGGATGGGCCAACGCGCGCCCGTCGGCCTGGCGGACCCCGTGGTTGAGCGTCCACAGCTCCGGCCAGCGGGCTCCATCACCGAGGCTGCGGGCGGCGATGCGCCACAGGCTGTCGTAGATCCCGTTGTGGGGCAGCCGCACCACAACGGTGCCCGGCGCCGCGGCGGTAAGCGTGGCCTCCGTCGGGGTGGTGGTGGCGACCGTGACGAAGCGTGGGATGGCGGGTGCGGTGGATGCGGCCGTCGCGGCGACGGGGCCGCTGGCGGGCGTGAGGGGTGCGCGGGAGGTCAGAGCGGTGAGGATCACCGCACCTAGCAGGAACGTGGCGAACCCGCGCAGGCCACCGGCGGGCAGCGGCGGTCCGTGGGTGGGCCAGCGCGCCTCCCGTACGACGTCAGGCACCGCCAGGACCACCGAGGTGGTGAACGCGAACCACAGCGGCCACAGCAGGCAGGCGAGGATGTCCAGCAGCAGACTGTCGTCCATCGGCGCGGCCAGCCGCGCCTCGATTTCCGCAGCAGTGTGGTTTTCCCGATCGCGGTTCCGCCGGCGACGACAATGTTTTTCCGGGCTTTCACCAGCGCGGCGAGCAACGCCTCCAACCCGTAGTCGATCGTGCCGTTCGCGCGCAGCACGGGCAGGGTGACGTGACGGAACCGGTGTCGACGGATGCTGACGGAAGGCCGTTGAGTGACCGCCATGACCGCGAACACGCGGCTCTTGTCGGGGAGGTGGAAGTTGACCAGCGGTGCACCTCGGTCCCAGCGGCGTTCCTCGACGCCGGCGTGCGCGGCCAGGTCGCGGATCAGGCCGACGAGTTCCGCGTCCGAACCGGTGATCGGTGGCAGCCGGGAGCGGCTGCCGTCGGCCCGGCGGATGAACACTCGGTCACCGTTGATGTTGATGTTCTCGATGGAGGTGTCGGCCAGCAGCGGTTCGAGGCCGCCGAGTCCGAGTACCTCGGCGAGCACCTCGGTGATGACGCGCTGTTCGTCCTCGGGCGGCAGGACCGGTGCACCGCGCGCCAGCTCCGCGGTGGTGTGCGCCTCGGTGAGGTCGACCAGCACGGACAGGGAGAACGCCTCCCGCGTGTCCGGACTCAGCGGCGGCGAGCCGGCGTCCTCGTCCGCGCGCAGCTGTCCGGCGAGCGCGGCCCGCAGGCCCTCCCGGAGCCGGGTGCGCAACGCCTCGGCAGCTGACCCCGAGGCACGACCCGGAAGGTCCGTCGGCGCGGCCGGTCCACCGCTCCAGGGCGTCAGGCTGCCCGGCCAGCCCGCGCCGTTGCCGGTTGTCGCGGCGCTGGGGTCAGGGTCGTTCCACTGCGGGCGGGTCACGGCGCCTCCGTCCGGGCCCGCGGCAAGGCCGTCCGCGCTGCCGGGCCATCCGGCAGCGCCGGGAGCCAGCCGGCCGGGGTGCCCTGGTCTGGGACCTCGCCGTTGGCGAGGTGTCGGGCCAAGTCGGTGACAGCTCGTCCGAGCTTGGATCGGGTGATCCCGGTTCGGGTGCGTCGCCGACCGCCCAGCACGCTCGCGGCAGCGGCGTCATACGGCACCGTGCCCAACACGTGGGAACCGAGCACGCGGACGATGTCCCGTATCGGGTAGTCCTGGGAACGGTCCGCCTGCCCGGCGACCACCACGTACCAGGCCGGCAGCCCCCAGCCCTGCACCACGTGCATCCGGGCAGCCAGCTGCGACAGTTCATCGTCGCGCGCCCGGGCGACCAGCAGCAGCACGTCCGCGGCGCGCACCGCCGGTGTCGCCGGTGACAGGGGGTCCAGCCGTCCGCAGTCCACGATCACGGCCCGGCCGCCCTGACGTGCCGCGGACCACAGCAGCGACCAGCCGCCGCCGGCGAGTTCACCGAGCACCTGGCGGGCCTGCTCGGCGCCGGCGGGCGCCGTGATGACCTCCAGGCCACCTGGCAGCTCCTGGGTGTGATCCGACAGCGGGCGCGGTTCACCGCTCCCACGACGGCCAGCGGCGGCCAAGGTAACCAGCCCTTGCGCCGCGCCCAGGCCGAACCGTGCGCCCAGGTCGCCGCCCGCGGGGTCGGCCTCCACGACCAGCGGCTCGCTACCCGCCGGCCAGCGGTCCGCCAGTGCGAGAGCCAACGTGGTCGCGCCCGGTGACCCTTTCAACGACCCAACCGCGATGATCATAAGGCTGTCACCGGCCCGCGCCGTTGACCGTGATGATGCCGACCTGTCCGGCCGGGGCCGCTGCCAACGCGCGGGCGTCGGCAGCGGCGAGCTGAAGCGAGACCACCGTCGTCTGGTCGGTGTCGCGGGACTGGAGGGCGACGACCGTCGCGTCCCATGAGGTGGCGGCGCGCGGAGACGCTGTCGAGACTGCGCTGGCGTTGGGAGCGACGATCACGGCCACCCTGGACCCGGCCGCCAGGCCCGTGGGGAACTGACCCGCCTTCAACGCCACCGCCGCGATCGCCGAGCCCGGCGGTGGGACCTGCGCGGCGCCGACCGCCGCCCGGCTCAGCACGGTGCCGGCAGGCAGGCTGTAGGCGACCGGCCGACCGATCACGCTGCCCTTCGACCCGGCCGGGATCGTGTCCACCGGCTCGGCGGAGATCCGGACCTCCCGCAGGTCCGCCGAGGAAAGGACCTGGCCCACCGTCACCGCACGGGCGAGCACCAGCACCGGCTCCCGCGACCCGACCCGGGCACCGGCGAGCAGACCGGCGACAGCGCACCCCACCACCAGCACCACACCCAGCAGCAGGTAAGGGACCCGGCGCCGCCGCCGGGGACCGCCGGTCAACCTGGCGGCCGGTGCCGCACCCGCGCGTCGGCCGGCCCGGTCCCCTCCGGCGGTGCGCGACGTCGAAGACGGAGCCGTCACCACCATGCACCCCTCGAACACGGCGCACCCGGACGGCCGCCGGTCGTGTCCCGGCTGGCCGTGTCGGTCGAAGACGTCATCAGCCACCACCTGTCGTCAACGCGGGAATGTCGATGACACGGGTCTGGGCCGCGGACACCGTCGTCAGCCCCGGGAACACTCCCGTCTGGCCCGCGCCCGCCCAGGTGACGTCCCAGCGCACGGTCGCCGTCACAGGGAAGGTGCCGCCGGGCGCGTCCAGCGACCGGCTGCGGTAGGTGTAGCCGCAGTCCGGCGAGGCGCTCTTCGGATCGGCGCCAGGCGGGAACGGCGTGCCCGGAGCTGTGCAGCTCACCATCCCGCCGTCTCCGAGGGACCAGGTCACCTGCACGGGTTTGGCGACCGCGGTGACCGCCACTCCGCCCGCCGCCGCCGTCGCCGCCACCTGGTTCCACCCGGCCGGGTCCAGCCACAACCACGTCGGCAGCCGCACCAGCTGGTCACCCACAGGGCTCATATCGATCCGCGGACCAGCAAGCCGCAGCTGGTTCCGCGCCTGCTCCGCCAACGCCGCTGGGTCCGGCACGGGCGCCGGCGCCCCCGGCGCCGCATCCGGAATCCACACCGGCGCCCGGTACAACGCGTCCCGCACGCCGTTCGTCGTGCATTGGTAGATGTACCAGGCTCCCGGCCCCTGCCCCTGCCCCTGCTCCGCCGCGACCGGCTGCACCGGCTGCACCGGCTGCACCGATGAGCCGAACACCGCCGGCCGCACTACCAGCCCTCCGGCCGCCGGAGGCCAGTAGAGCACCGGCCGCGTCGCGTCGGCGGGCGGCTGATAGGTGCTCCGGACATACGAGCAATCGGCGGTGTCCGGCTTCGGCTCGTCCAATGATTTGTCGCCTGGAGGGGTGGGATGTGCTTCTCCGCCGGACCCAGGGCTGGCAGGCGAGGAACCCCCGTACGGGGCCGGGGCAGGAGCCTCGTTATCCCCCGCGAAAAGCTCGCAACCTGGGTAGGGATTCTGGCTGCACAGTGCTCTGCCGAACTTTTCGCTGGCGGCGGCCGGGGACGCGAATACGCTGATCGTCACCATCGCGAGCACGGCGAGGAAAGCGCCTCTTCGCATCAGCATGATCCCGGATCACCGATCCCGAACCGGGTGACGCGCCACAGTCCGTCGGTGTGTAGCCGCACCTCGGCAAGAATCCGGTGCGGTGCCCCCGGCGTGTTGTCCAGCAGTGAGCCGTCGGTCCTGTATTGCAACCAGTTCCGGGTATCGGCGCAATCGTCAATCATCACCGATGTCGACTTGCCTTCCGGACTCACCGACGTCACCCGCGGGTGGTTTATCGGCTCGCCTTTCGAGACAAGACCGTTGTAGTGGTCGGCGTAGAGGTCACGAGTCAGGAACTGCAAAGCGTCGCCCGAGGCGTAGCGCGACAGATACGGCGCCTGCCAATCGGACGTGTGGCTGGCCTGTGCGTCGGCCTTCCACATCCCCACGTAGGCGGCGACCGCGTCCCGCCGCGCAATATCCGCTGGGGACGTCGGCGCCGGCAACCCAGCCGTCGGCGCGGGCGAAGAGACAGCTCCGCGACTGGGAGTCGGATCGGGCGTCGAACCACCATCCGAACCGCAAGCGGCGAGGACCGTCACGACAGCGACCACGACGCTGACGCCGGTGACCCCCAGTCGAGCCCGGCGGCGCTGTCCTGACGTACGAGCCCTGACCTCCACAGTGCCCACCTCACAGGCCGTCCCAACGGGCGGTCATCCGCCCCCAAGGGGAAAAACCCCTATATCTAGGACTACCCCCGCCGTGACGTGTCTCGGCGTTCCAACTTCGCGGTCTGCACGGCGTCCCAGCGTGAAATGACTCAACCGAACTAGCAGTGACCCCCCAGTCGGGCTATGCCAGCGTTTCGCTGGCATAGCCCGACTGGGGGGTAAGCCGTACCAGCGGCGCGAGCCACTGACCCAGTGACTCATCCACAAGATCCAAACCCGCGAAGAACTGGGGCTCAGAAACCTCGTCACTCAGGGACTCGCGACCACCACGCCGACAAGCCAGCGCGTCCTGTGACAGCGTTCGTTCCTGACTGCCAATGAATCTTGCCCGGCTTCCTGACCTGCGGGACCGCTCGGAGCCGAGGCATCCGATCTTGCCGCTGTCTGCCACTGTCGGTGGCCATCTGGAACTGCCCGCTGTCGGCCAGTGGGTGCCCGATGACGGCCACTACGGAATGTGGTGGATCGAAGGGAAGGTTCTTCGACGACGATGGTCACGGACCCGGCGTTCGAGGGCACGCCTTTGTCGACCTCGGCGTTGTGGCGGAGTTGCCGGGCCCGCGTGCCCAGGGGCAGCCGACCTTCAAGCCGAGACTCGACTGGGCTGGTACCGCAGAGCGACCGCTCCCGACCGGAACTCCTGGCGCCCCACGAGCTTCAGCTCGAGCCGCTCGCTCAGGCCGGCGAACAGCGTCGGCCCGTGGCCCGCCACGATGGGCTGCACGACAAACTCGTACTCATCGATCAATCCCAGATCCGCCAAGGCCAGCGGGAGGGTCACGCCTCCCACGGACAGGCCTCTGCCAGGCTCCCGCTTGAGCTGCTGAACGGCTTTCCCCAGGTCACCCTGCACGAGCTCCGCGTTCCAATCGACCCGGTCCAGGGTGCCCGACACGACGTACTTCTTTGCCCTGTCGATCGTCCGGGCGAAGGGGATCATCCAATTAGCCATCCAGTCAGGCCACGTTCCCGTCGCCGGCTGCCGCCACGCCGCCTCCATCATCTCGTAGGTCACCCGGCCAAGGAGAAGGGCATCGGCTCGTTCCAGATTGGCGGCGTGATGGCGATGCAACTCCTCGTCCGGGATCACCGCCCGGTGGTCGCAGCAGCCGTCGAGGGTGACGTTGATCGAGTATCGGAGCGGTCTCATAGGTTGCTCTCCCTTGCTGCGGTCGCAGGTACCTGGCGGACCGTCAGACCGGCGCCGCCGCCATTTCTCATCGGTCCCCCGGTCGGACCTGCTGGGAGGGCGCGAGGATCGCGCACTCGTAACACTGAAGGACCGGCGCCCTGTCCCGCAAGTGCCGGTCGAGGGCGGCGCTGGCGAGGCTGTCGTGTCCCCCCGGTGTCAGCACGCTGCGTGACGAGATGGCCATGAGTGGGCAGCGTCTGTTGGCCGCCAGTGGGCGGATCCCGATGGCCGCCCACATGCCACCGACGATTCCTCGTCGCGGGCCAGCCCCGGGTCGAGCAACATCAATTGTCCCGGAACACCAGCACGCGCAGCCACACGGGCCAGATTCGCTGAGACGGCGGTCGACGATGCCCCATACGTGCCAGATTCGCTGAGACAGGCACACCCTGGATCGTCTCAACGAATCTGGCACGCCCTGGCAGACGCCATGATCACAAGCCAGCTTCGCTGAGACGGGACACGAGACCGGCGACGCTCAAGCCTGCCCCTGGGTTGGGCGCAGACCATACGGGGCCGACGCATTTCACCTCGGGATGGGAACCTCGCCGACCGGACCGCAGGCGGTGGGAACGCCACAGCTGGATACAGCGCCGGGCCTCGATGGACCACCCGAGACGAACACAGCCGAGTCGCTACTGTTGGCGCATCCGCCGACTCGCGGTCCGACACCGAACCTCGGTCGCGGGGGACGAGAAAGGAGCCACACGCGTCGTCATGACCAAGCCCGGCCAGAGGGTTGAGCAGGACGAGTTGCGGGCTCGGATGCGCGCGGTGGGCATGTCCCACGACGAGATCGCCGTCGAGTTCGCCCGCCGCTACCGGCTCCGCCCCCGCGCCGCCCACCGTGTCGCGCACGGCTGGACCCAGCAGCAGGCCGCGGGCCACATCAACGCCCACGCCGCCCGCATCGGCCTCGACCCCGACGGCACAGCCACCATGACCGCCCCCCGGCTGTCCGAAATGGAGAACTGGCCACTACCGCTCCGCCGACGTCCCACCCCGCAGATCCTCGCCCTGCTCGCCGAGGTCTACGACACCAGCATCCACAACCTGCTCGACCTCGACGACCGCGAACACCTTGCCCCCGCAGACACACACCTCATCGACACCGTGCGCAGAACCGGTCGGGCACGGCCGGAACTCTCGCTGGCTATAAATGTTCCGTCGGACACCACCATCGTCGAAAGCGACACCTTTCCATACAGGGCGCCTGTCATCCCCGTCGTTGCGAACGGCGCTGGTACCGGTAACGGTCAGCACGACCTACATGCCGAACTGCTCGACGTGGGTCGTCGTTTACAGTATTTCGCCGCACCGACCGTCCATACAACTCTCCTCGACTATCTCGACAGCTTCATCGATGTCTCCATTGAATCCTATGAAGTGCGCGGACCGGCCGCGCTGATGCCTCATGTCACCCGCCAGCGGACGTGGGTGCAAACTCTCGTCGAAGGCTGGCAGCTACCCAGGGATCGACGCCGCCTACTCGGAATCGCGGCCCGGCTGTCGGGGCTGGCCGGATACATGGCGGTGAATCTCGGCGACTTTCCTCTCGCGCGGGCATATTGCACCGAAGCTTTCACTATCGCCGTGGCCGTCGAGGACGGCGACTTCGCTGCATGGATACGGGGCACGGAAAGCCTGTGCGAGTATTACGCGGGCGACTACCGGCTGGCGCTCGAACATGCGCGCGACGGCCAAGGCCATGCCGCGGGTGGCCCGCAGACGATCCGGCTGGTGGTCAACGGAGAAGCCCGCGCCCTCGGTCAACTCGGTGACCGCGAGGGCGTCCGAGAGGCGGTCGGCCGCGCGTTCGACCTCGCAGAACGGAGCTCGCTACCCGACGGCATGTCGCCGTGCATCTCGTTCGACACCTACAGCCTCGCCCGGATCGCGGCGAATGCCGCGACCGCCCACGTCGGCACCGGCGAAGCCGCCCTCGTCCACCGCTACGCGCAGATGGCCAGCGACGTGCTGCGCACCGCCCGCTCCCCGTGGAGCGACATCCTCGTCGCCCTCGACGTCGCCACCGCACTGACGGCAGGCGACGATCCCGACCCCGAACGCGCCGCCACCCTTGGCATCGAGGCGCTGACCCGCGCCGGTTCCAACCCGATCGAGTCCATCCGCCAACGCGGCCGGGAACTCGTCCGCCGTACCACGCCGTGGCGCTCGCTGCCACGCGTCACTGAGCTGGCCGAGGCATCCCGAGCGCTCACGCGCGGACTCCGGTGAGCGAGAACGACCCGGTCCACGACGACTGGGAACGGTTCCGCGCCCTGGCCACGATGAACAACCACTGGGACCGACCCGGCTGGACCCCCGGCCGAAGCTCCTATCACTGGTTTCTGACCTTCGACAACGCCGCCCTGCGCGACCTCGCCACCGCCTGCCAGCGGCGGCTTCGCGCCCTCGACTGCCTCGACCCGGTCCCAGCCGACGGCCTGCACCTCACCGTGCGCCGACTCGCGTTCACCGACGAGATCGAGACCGCCGACGTCGACACCCTCGCCGCGCGAGTCTCCACCCGGTGCCGAGCCCTCCCGGCGTTCTCCCTGCGGGTCGGGCCACTCGCCGGCTCCAGCGGGGCCGTCCGCTTCACCGTCACACCGTGGGAACCGCTGCTCGAACTTCGCGATGTCCTCGACGACGTAACGACCGCGCACGGCCTGCCTGCTATCGACCGGCGTTTCCGCCCCCACGTCGGCATCGCCTACTGCAACCGCACCGTCGCCGCCGAGCCGATCATCCGTCGCGTCGCCGAGCTCCGAGACCTGCCTCCCGTCGAGATCCCCGTCGTGGATCTACGACTGGTTCGGTTGTACCGTAACGGCCGGACCTACCGATGGGACCCGGTGTCCGTCGTCCCCCTGCTCGGTGATGGCAGGGCCGAACCGGTCGCGCAGGGCGCGGGTCGATGGTCCACGAGCGTGAGGGCGCCGGTGAAGTCCACGCCCCCTGACATCGGTCATCCCTGCCTACGCGCAGCGCCGTGACGTCGCGCCGTCAGCGACGACGTCGGTTCGGGGGCGTCAGTGGCGGAAGGCGCGGATCGGGGTTGCGAGGATGGCGCGGGCGCCGATGGCTTCGAGCGCGTCCATGACGGGCTGTGTCTGGCCGGTGGGGACTAGGGCGCGGACGGCGAGCCAGCCTTCGCGGTGCAGGGGTGCGACGGTGGGTGATTCCAGCCCCGGTGTGATCTCCACTGCCTGGTCGAGGGCCGCTTCGGGGACGTCGTAGTCGATCATGACGAAGTCGCGGGCGACCTGGACGCTGCGAAGCCTGCGGACGAACCGCTGGTTTGCCTCGTCGGCGCCTGGCCTGGGGGCGTGGGGGCGGATGACGACCGCTTCGGAGGTCATGATCGGCTCGCCGATGGTCGTGAGGCCCAGGCGGGCGAGCGTTGTGCCGGTTTCGACGACGTCGGCGATGACGTGGGCGACCCCGAGTCGCAGCGATGTCTCGACGGCGCCGTCGAGACGGACGATCTGTCCGGGCTGGACGCCGTGCTCGGCGAGGTACTTGGCGACGATCCCTGGGTAGGAGGTCGCGATCGAGGCGCCGGCGAGGTCGCTGACCGACGTGGCGGCGCCGGGTTCGCCGGCGAAGTAGAAGGTTGATCGTGCGAATCCGAGGGGCAGGATTTCTTCGGCTGCCGCGGCGGAGTCGATGAGCAGGTCGCGTCCGGTGATCCCGACGTCGAGGCGGCCGGAGCCGACGTAGACGGCGATGTCGCGGGGACGCAGGTAGAAGAACTCGATCTGGTTTTGCTCGTCGATCAGGACGAGTTCCTTGGCGTCGGTGCGGATCGGATAACCGGCCTCATGGAGCATCGTCATCGCCGGGGCCGACAGCGAGCCTTTGTTCGGGACGGCGATGCGCAGCATGAAGATCCTTTGTACTCGTCGGTGAGTAGGGCGACAGTGTGTCAGAAGCCACGTCGGGTGACACTTCGTTTTCGGGCCGGCCCGGCCGCGTCAGACCGACGCGGCCCGATGCGTTCATCTCCCGCGTCCGGGCGGGCAGGCGAGCAGAGCGCGGTGTCGGGCACGCGCGCCGGCGTCGGTGAGCCCGGCGATGTGGTCGACGACGATCCGCAGGCGGGCCGGATCATCGTCGGCCGTCGCCCAGGCGTGTGCGGACGGCGGGTCGAGTGTGTGCGGGGCGTCGGCGAGCAGCGCGTCGGCGAGCTCGACGAGTGTCTGTCGTTGGCGGTGCCGGCGGTCGCGGCGTGCGGGTGCTCGCAGGATGTGATGCAAGGTGAACGCTCGTAGCCAGGCGATCTCCGCAAGGGACTCGACCGGTACACCGAGGCGTTGCCGCTGGCGGCTGTGCGGGCCGTGCTCGGGCCGGGCCTGGGCAACGGTCTCGGCGATGTAGTGCTCGGTGAGCGAGCGGGTCAGATGGTGCAGGGCGGCCTCGGTATGAGGGCTGCCGTCGTAGTCGTCGCGGACGAAGGCCGTCACGGCTGGACGGCGTGCCAGCTCGGCCGCGGCGGTCTCGATGTCGGCCGCCGGAAGAGTGGTGATGCGGTCGGCGGCGAGGAGGGCGATGGCGGCGCGTTCGCCGCGGTCGGCGAGCAGGTTCGGGCGTAGGAGGCGGGCGCGGATGCCATCGTCGAGGTCCGCGACGGCGTTGGCGATGTCGTCGGCCCAGTCGACGATCTGCGCCTCGAAGGAGGGGGTCGGCTCGGTGTGCCCGTGGCGGAGCCAGGCGAAGGTGGGCTGGTCGTCGTCGTAGACGCCGAAGCGGCGGTCGCCGGGGCGGCGTGGCCAGGGGTATTTGCAGGTCGCGTCGAGGGCGGCGCGGGTCAGGTTGAGCCCGGCGGGTGCGGTGGGGGTTCCGGGTTCGAGGCGGGTGAGAATCCGCAGGGTCTGCGCGTTCGCGTTGTAGCCGCCGGCGGGCCGTGCGATCTCGTCGAGGGCGGTTTCGCCGTTGTGCCCGAACGGGGGGTGTCCGAGATCGTGGGCGAGGCCGGCGGTCTCCAGCAGCCATGGGTCTGCGCCGAGGGGGGTGCCGATCGCGCGGGCGATGCGCGCGACTTCGAGGGAGTGGGCCAGGCGGGTGCGAGCGCTGCGGCCCTCCTCGACGTCGAGGGCCTGCGGCTTGCCCGCCAGGGCGCGTAGCGCCACCGAGTGCACGACCCGGGCGTGGTCGACGGCGAACGGCGAGCCCGGTCGGCTTGCCGGGTCGGCGCCTGGCTCGCGGTGGCGGCGCTGGCGGTCGGCCGGGGTGTAGCGGTACCAGCGGATGCTCATATCGGTTCCCCGTGCGCGGTGCTCTCGTCGAACAGCCGGTGCAGGACGGCGGGGCTGAGGTATCTCCGGTAGAGCGGGTCGTCGGCGAGGTCGCGCCGGGTAGCACCGGCGAAGGCTGCCTGGAGGTACATCAGGCGGCGCAGCAGGCGGGCGTGGATGGGGCGACGGTCGGGGTCGAGGATCTGGCCGGGGGGCAGCGCCCGTAACGCCACCGTGTTGATCAGCCGGTTGGTGTCGAGGAGCCGGAGCCGTCCGCCGGTGTCGACGGCGAGGTTCTGGAAGCGGGTGTCGATGATGTCGGGAAGCAGCATCGGCTCGCTGGCGGCCCGGTCGAGCAGCTCGCGGGTGACGCCGATGAACTGGTGCAGATCGTCAACGCAGGCGGCGGGCAGGTCGGAGGCGCGGGTGTGGTTGAGCGGTCGTGTCGTGTCGACGTCCACCCATTCCTTGACCAGCACGGTTTCGGAGATGTGGGCGGCTGGATGGCAAGCGAACAGGCGCTGCGCGGGCAGGAGCTGGGGCAGGGCCGCGTACACCTGTCGTAGGTAGTGGTATTCGTCGCGGACCTTGCGGATGGTCAGCTCGGGGCAGTCGACGGTGAACAGCTGGATGCACCACCGGCTGCCCGGTCGGCGGAACACCTCACTGTGCTCGCCGTCACCGACCCGCTGGTAGCGGGCCGAGGGGCGTGTCCGCAACGTCATCGCCGGCTGGTCTTCACCGGGTCGAGGAGTAGGAGCGCGCTGTCGGTGACGATCGCGTCGGCGCCGAGGCGGCGGGCGCAGTCGAACGCCTCGGCCGCGGTGTCGACCAGGGGCTCACCGGGCCCGTTGAAGGAGGTGTTCAGTAGGACCGGGGGGTGCCCGCGGCGGGCGAGTTCGTCGAGGACGGCGGCGACGAACGGTTCGTCGGCGTCGCGCAGCCGCTGCGGGCGGGTGGTGCCGTCGATGTGCGCGATCGCCGGGAGTGTCGAGGCTCCCTGGTCGGTGAGCCGGGCGGCGCCGAGCATGTAGCGGTCCAGCTGTCCCACGGGCGACCACCAGGTGCCGAGATCGGCGTTGGTGACCGGGCCGAAGGGCCGCCACCGCTCCCGGCGTTTGAGCATGTTCATGGTCTGTTTCATCTGCGCGGAGACCGGACTGGCGAGGAACGAGCGGTGGCATAGCGCCCGCGGCCCGACCTCGCTGCGTCCGCGGCACACGCCGACGATCCGGCCGTCGAGCAACAGGTCAGCGACCCGATCGACATCGACGTCGCACACGAGTACGCCAGCAAGATCGGCAGGAAGAGCGCCGGGATGGCTGCCGGTGTACGCGGAGAAGACTGCCGGGTTGGTGGGTGCGGCCAGGGACCAGGCGGCGCTCAGCGCGACGCCTCCATCATGGGGAACTGGCGGGACGTACAGCGGGCCGGGCAGCCGGCTGTTGGTAGCGCAGTTGAGCCCGACGCCTCCGGCGATGCACAGCTCGTCGATTCCCGTCAGGAACCGTGCGCGCGCGGCGAGCCAGCGCACAACGTTTTCCACGGTGAGCTGGGCGACGCCGGCCACATGGACGGCCACCGGGTCGGTGTCGAGGGACTGGGGTGGTTGCTTCGGCCGGTCCACGCCGGTGAACGCGATGACCTGCTCGTGCCAGCGGCTCTTGAGCATGTCGTAGTCCTGGTCCGGGTCGCCGCCCAGCACGGAGATCAACCGGTCTGTGTCGGGGACGAGCCAGCCGGGATCGATCGGCACGTTGCCGGCGTCGTAGGCGGCCAGCCCCATCGTCCGCCCGGCGCCGTGACGTCCCAGGCCAAGCCAGGCGCTCACCGCCTCGTACATGTGACCGACGCTGTAGACCTGCGGCCAGGACGCCACCCGCACGAGTGGGCCGCCGCGCTGCGCCCGGTAGATCGATGTGCATTCGTCCTCGCCGTTGCCGTCGAGCACGAGGACCGCGGCACGGTCGTAGCCGCTGGCGTGGAACGCCGACGCCGCGTGCGCGCGGTGATGCGGCACGAAGTGCAGATCCGGCCAGCGGGGCCCGCGGAAACCAAGCGCGGTGAGGAACTCGCGGGGGCTGTCGAACCGCCAGGGTTGCCCGGCGCGGCTACTCATCCGCGGCTCGTCCCAGCCGACAGCGACCACATCGATCTCCTCGGCGGTGACGGCGGCCAAACGCAGGCACTGGCGGACGGACAGCGCCGGCATCCGTACTCCGTGGGCGTGCCGTGTCCGGGTGAGCCGTTCCTCCTCGACGAACGCTAGGACGGTGCCGTCGCCGTCGATCAGGCAGGCGCTCGGATCGTGGTAGGTTCCGGTTCCGGCGTGCACTCCCAGAATGAACGTCATCGCGATCCCACCCCCGCGAACGTACCGACCGGAACCCGTCGGGTGATCAGGTCTATGTAGCTGTCAGCCATCGCGCGCAGACTCAGGCGCTGCGCAGCGGCTCTCCCCGCGCGGGCCAGCCTGTCGTGCAAGGCGGGGTCGCGCAGGACCCTGTCCAACGCCTCCGCGATCGCAGCCGGCTCCTCGGGGGGCACCAGCAGCCCTGACACCCCGTCCTCGATGTACTCCACCGGCCCGCCGTGAGCGGTCGTGATGACCGGCACGCCGGCCAGCATCGCCTCCACATTCGCGTAGCCGAACGGCTCAGCCTCCCGGGAGGCGAGCACGGCGACATGGGCGGCGGTGTAGCAGGACGCGACCTCGGTGGGGTCCAGCTCGTCGAGGAGCACCACCGTCCGGTCCAACCCACGCCGGTGGATCTGCGCGGCAAGGTCGTTGTCGTATGCGGGCCAGCGGTTGTCGGACATGCCCGCGCCGTTGATCATCACGCGGACGTCGTCCGCCCGACCCCGGTCCCGGAGGATGCCGGTGGCCTCGATGACGTCCTGGTGGCCCTTCCACGGCACCCGGCGGGCCGACACCAGCACGATCCGACCATCCCGCGGGACGCCGTTGCGGGCGGCGACCCGCGGGAACACCCCACGGGCGCCGTCGAGGCGACGCTCGAATTGGTCGGCGTCCAAGCCATTGAGCACGGTGCTGACCGTGCCCGCAGGGACACCGGCGTCGATCAGCCCCTGGCCGATCATCCCGGACACGGCGATCAGTTTCAGGGTCAGGCCGGTGTGGTCGATCCGCCGGGCGAGGTAGCCGAGCCGGTGGCCGGCGCCGGCTGTGTCGTGCACGACGGCGGTGACGTTCAGCCAGTCCAGGCCCGCGGCGGCGAGCACACCGGACTGCTCGGCCTTCAGAACTGCGACGAGGGGGTTGATTCCCTGTACCAGCAGGTGCGCCGTCCCAGCCGCGCGCACCACCGCCGTGTACTGCTCGGCGAGCGACAGCCACACCGGGTTCGCCGGGTCGTCGATCCGCTCCTCGTAGTACCGCCGAACGAGCGCAGGGTCCTTGCCATCGGTGGCCTCGCCAGCCCGCAGATACTGGGGGAAGCCCGTGGCAACGGACCGCCACTGGACTATCGGTCCGTCGGGGATCTGCAACGGCCGTACCGGGCACGCGGCGACCGACGACCCCCCGGTCTGGGTGATCGCGATCCTGGTCTCGGGATGCTCCCGGACGATGCCGGCCAGTAGCTGGTGGGTGTGCTCGACGACGCCGCTCGTCCGAGCGGGTTTGATCATTCCGCTGTCCACGAATCTGCCTCGCACGTCGTACGTACAGACGTGCAGGGCGTCGGGAAACTGTCGAACCAGGACCATCGTCTTCCCCTTGCTCGTCGTGCTCCCTTGAGGGCCTGTGCGTCCCCTCGGGGAATGTGGGATAGGAAGGCCGCCTGCCCCGCCTGCCCCGCCTGCCCCGCCTGCCCCGCCTGCCCCGCCTGCCCCGCCTGCCCCGCCGGACCTGGTCAGCAGTGGGGCAGGCGACGTGAAGCGCCGTGTCCGCGAGGAGGACCAGGCGGGCGGCGCGGCGGCGGGAGAAAGTCGCGGCCGAATCCGAAGGATGCCGCCGGACGTATTCCCGTTGCGTGGCAGTCATGGAACACTCCGCCACAGGCGCGAAACAGACTGTGTGCCGCACACGGGCGTGCGTGCCGCGGGCACGCGTCCGTGCGGTGCTTGCGGCACACAGCCGCGTGTATGGCCCGGCAGGAGGTGGAACTTCGTGCAGAATGGTTCCCAGCAGCCACGGCCCGCTCGCGCCCGCTACGTCGCCCGCGCCGAGGAATACCGGAAACGACGCGGTCTCAGCTTTTCCGCGCTGGCACAGAAGATGAGCGCAAGCGGATGGCGCACATTTGACCGGGCAACCGCCACGGCCGCGGTACGCGGCCATCAGTCAGGCAAGGAACATCTGCTACCCACCCGGGAAACGGTCGAGCACCTCGACCGTGCCCTCGGCGCCAGCGGTGAACTCCTGATCCTCTGGCAGGACGCCTCCATCGAGGACCACGCGATCGGAATCGGGGCCTCGCCGCCGGCCACCACTGCGGCTGCGACTGGACGTGCCCCCGAACAGGCAGCGACAGTGGAACACGGCGAGGAGGTGAGTCCCACGAGACGACGCGATGCTCTACGCGGCGGACTGGCGCTTGGCTCGGCCGCCGTAGCCGCCGCTCTTGCCGAGCGCATCGCCTCGGCCGACCCACGCCCCGCCAGCCTCGATCAGTACGAGGCCGAAATACACGAGATCGCCCGGACCTACCGCACCACACCCCACGTCACGCTCGCGGAACGACTCGAACCTGCCTGGCTGAGCACAGAGCGCCTCCTGGACACGCGCGTTTCCTCAAAGGTCCGAAGCCGACTGACGTGGATAGCCGGCTGGCAGGCGTTCTACCTGGGCACCCTCGGTTTCGACACCGACAACGACCAGGCGGCACGCGAATTCCTGGCCCT